>NZ_JBVIBK010000029.1:0-99384 GCF_055573455.1 Streptomyces sp. NPDC030183 | reverse complement strand
ACTCTCGGGCTTTCCTCCGGGCGCTTCCCTTCGGTCTTGCGTTTCCGACTCTATCAGATCGTTTTCCGATCCGATTTCCTCGGTGCTTTCCAGGTCCTCGCTTTCGCGTTTCCCTTTCCGGCGGTTCCGACTCTATCAGATCCTTTCGGACCTGATTCCCAGTCAGCGGGAGCTGCCTTCGCGGCTGTTGGGCCGTTCCGACGAGTGAGACTTTAGCGGATTCCCGGCTCCCGAGCTAATCGGGGCCTGCGCCCTTTCGAACGCGGATTCCTCATTCTGCAAATACACATGCCAATGGCACGACGACGCATCGCCGATTGTTGGTGTTTACCTGCGGAATCGCTGTCCGGGGACCGACCGGGGTCGGCGCTCACGTCGGACAACCCGGAGAACACTACGGACGGGCCCAGGACGTGTCAACTCGCTGCGGGACCCTCCCCTCGCCGCGTAGCCTGACCTCCATGACTACGCGTACGTGTCACCAGCAGTGGTGGGCCGCCTGACGGCGGCCGCGCTCACGTACGCACTCAACGGCCGCCGCCCCCGGCGGCCGTTCGCGTATCTCCCTCCGAGGAGCGGCCGGCCGGCGGCGGCGGTCCTGACCAGGAGGATGAGAGATGACGCGGGTCTTCAGCGGGATCAAGCCGACCGGGCACCTGACGCTCGGGAACTACCTGGGGGCCGTACGGCGGTGGGCCGACGTCGATCAGCACCGGACGGACGCACTGTTCTGTGTGGTCGACATGCACGCCCTGACCGTGGACCACGATCCGGCGCGGGTGCGCAGGCTCAGTCGGCAGGCCGCGACCTTGCTGCTGGCGTCCGGGCTGGATCCGGAGCTGTGCACCCTCTTCGTACAGAGTCAGGTCGACGAGCACGCGCGGCTGTCGTATGTGCTGGAGTGCGTGGCCACCGACGGCGAGATGCGGCGGATGATCCAGTACAAGGAGAAGGCCGCGCGTGAGCGGGGCCGGGGTGGGAGCGTCCGGCTGTCGCTGCTGACGTATCCGGTGCTGATGGCCGCGGACATCCTGGCGTACGGAACGGACGAGGTGCCCGTCGGCGACGACCAGACGCAGCACGTGGAACTGGCGCGGGATCTGGCGGTGCGGTTCAACCAGCGGTACGGGCAGGCGTTCGTGGTGCCGCGGGCGACGCATCCCAAGGTCGGCGCACGGGTCATGAATCTGCAGGAGCCGACATCGAAGATGGGCAAGACGGACGATGTGGGGCCGGGCATCGTCTACCTGCTGGACGAGCCGGATGTCGTGCGGAAGAAGATCTTGCGGGCCGTGACGGACAGCGGGCGCGAGGTCGTCTACGACCGGGTGGCGCGGCCGGGGCTGGCCAATCTGCTGGAGATCCTCGCTGCCTGTGAAGGTGGGAACCCCGAAGACCTGAGCGGTGTATATGAATCGTACGGAGCTTTGAAGAAGGACACCGCAGAGGCCGTGGTCGAGCTCCTCAGGCCCGTACAGCAGAGGCACAAGGAGTTGTGCGCCGATCCTGCGTACGTGGAAGAGGTGTTGCGGTTGGGTGCGGAGAAGGCCAGAGGGATGGCTCGGCCGCGGGTGGACGCGGCGTACCGGGCGATCGGGTTGTCGGCCGGTTGACCGCTGTGCCGGGGGTGTGACGGCGGGGTCCCGCCCCCGGCTCTGCGGCTGGGTCGGCTGTCGCGGTCAGCTGCTGTTGCCCGAGGCCAGCTCGCGACTGCGGTCGCGGGCGGCTTCGAGCGCGGCGATCAGCGCGGCGCGTACGCCGTGGTTCTCGAGTTCGCGGATGGCACTGATCGTGGTGCCTGCCGGGGAGGTGACGTTCTCGCGGAGTTTGACGGGGTGTTCGCCGCTGTCGCGGAGCATCGTGGCCGCGCCGATGGCGGACTGGACGATGAGGTCGTGGGCCTTGTCGCGGGGCAGACCCAGGAGGATGCCCGCGTCGGTCATGGCTTCGACCAGGTAGAAGAAGTACGCCGGGCCCGAGCCTGAGAGGGCGGTGCAGGCGTCCTGCTGGGACTCGGGGACGCGGAGAGTCTTGCCGACGGCACCGAAGATCTCGTCGGCGTGCGCGAGATCGGCCTCGCTCGCGTGGCTGCCGGCGGAGATCACGGACATGGCCTCGTCGACGAGGGCGGGCGTGTTCGTCATGACACGGACGACAGGGGTGCCCGGGGCCAGGCGCTCCTCGAAGAAGGAGGTGGGGATGCCTGCCGCGCCGCTGATGACCAGGCGGTCGGCGGGGGTGTGCGGGGCGAGTTCGTCGAGGAGAGTGGCCATGTCCTGGGGTTTGACCGTCAGGATCAGGGTGTCGGCTGTCTTCGCGGCCTCCGCGTTGGTGACCGGGGTGACGCCGTAACGGGCGCGGAGTTCCTCGGCGCGCTCGGCGCGGCGGGCGGTGACCAGGAGGTCCGCGGGGGCCCAGCCGGCTCGGATCATGCCGCTGAGCAGGGCCTCGCCGATCTTTCCGGTGCCGAGGACTGCGACTTTCTGGGTCATGGTGCGGGTGCCCTCCGGGGGTGCGTCGTCCTGGGGCCATCCTCGCACCGGGCGTGGGGCTTCGGGTGGTGTGTCCGGTGGGCGGGATGCGGGGCTCGGGGGCTGCGGAGGGCGGTTACCTCGTCCGGCGCCTCAGGGTTGCCGCTCCCAGGGTCAGGACCAGGAGGGCGCAGCCGGCGACGATCGAGACGTCCCGGATGAAGGTGGCGGTCATGTCGGTGTGGAGGAGGACTTCGTTCATGCCGTCGACGGCGTAGGACATGGGGAGGACGTCGGAGATCGCTTCGAGGGCGGGGTGCATGTCCTCGCGGGCGGTGAACAGGCCGCAGAGGAGGAGTTGGGGGAAGATCACGGCCGGCATGAACTGGACGGCCTGGAATTCGGAGGAGGCGAAGGCCGATACGAAGAGGCCGAGGGCGGTGCCGAGGAGCGCGTCGAGGAGCGCGACGAGGAGCAGCAGCCAGGGTGAGCCGGTGACGTCCAGGTCGAGGAACCAGACGGCCAGGCCGGTGGCGAGGGCGGACTGGATGATCGCCAGGGTGCCGAAGGCGAGGGCGTAGCCGGCGATGAGGTCGCCCTTGCCCAGGGGCATGGCGAGGAGGCGTTCGAGGGTGCCGGAGGTGCGCTCGCGCAGGGTGGCGATGGAGGTCACCAGGAACATGGTGATCAACGGGAAGATGCCGAGAAGTGAGGCGCCGATGGAGTCGAAGACGCGTGGGCTGCCGTCGAAGACGTAGCGCAGCAGGAACAGCATCACGCAGGGGATGAGCAGCAGGAGGGCGATCGTGCGGGGGTCGTGGCCGAGCTGGCGGAGGACCCGGGCGGCTGTGGCCGTCGTACGGGAGTAGTTCAGGGCCCTGGGGCGGGGTGGGGGCGTGGCGGCGGTGGCGTCGTGGCCGGTCTGCGGGGCGGGGGTCGTGGTGGTCATCGGTTCGGCTCCTTCTGGGATGACGCTGTCGCGGCGGCCTCGTCGACCAGGTGCAGGAAGGCCGCTTCGACTGTTTCGGCGTGGTTGCGGGTGCGGAGGGCCTCGGGGGTGTCGTCGGCGAGGATCTCGCCGTCGCGCATCAGAAGGAGGCGGTGGCAGCGCTCGGCCTCGTCCATGACGTGGGACGAGATCAGGAGCGTGGCCCGGCGTTCGTCGGCGATGGCGTGGAAGAGGTCCCAGAGGTCTCGGCGGAGGACGGGGTCCAGGCCGACCGTGGGTTCGTCGAGGACCAGGAGTTCGGGGGTGCCGAGGAGGGCGACGGCCAGGGAGACGCGGTTGCGCTGGCCGCCGGAGAGGTTGCCGGCGAGGGCGTCGGCGTGGGTGGTGAGGTCCACGTCGGCGATGGCCCGGGTGACGTTCTCGTGGCGGCGGTCGGCGGCGGTGCGGCCGGGGTCGAGGATCGCGGCGAAGTAGTCGAGGTTCTGGCGGACGGTCAGGTCGTCGTAGACGGAGGGGGCCTGGGTGACGTAGCCGATGCGGGAGCGGAGGGTGGGGGCGCCGGCGGGGTGGCCCAGGACCTGGAGGGTGCCGGTGACCTTGTCCTGGGTGCCGACGATCGAGCGCATCAGGGTCGACTTGCCGCAACCGGAGGGGCCGAGCAGACCGGTGATCTGTCCGGGCGGGACCTCGAAGTCGAGGCCGCGGAGGACTGTGCGGGGGCCGCGGGTGACGGTGAGGTTCTCGGCACGGATGGCGGGAGCGGGCGGCGGGGCCGAGCGGGTCCTCTGGGGGCCGGGGGTGTTTGTCGCGGGGTCGGGGGGTGGGGGTGCGGACTTTCCGGGCGAGTAATTCATCATGTGATGAATAATGCTCCGCAGGGGTTCGGCCGTCAAGGCGCGGGGAGGGCGCGGAGGGGTGCGTCGGTGCGCGACGCTGTGCGGTGCCCTCCTGGGGCGCAGGCCGAAGGGCGCGCCGAGGGAACGCGGGGCGCGGAAGGACGTGCTGCTGGAAGCCGTGGGTGGGGCGGCGAGGGCGCCCGTGGTGTCGGTCTCGTCCAGGGGGCGTCGGCGTTCAGGCCGAGGGAGCGGCGGATGCGGGTGGTGGCGTCGGTGTTCCACCACAGGGCCAGGGCGTCGCCTGGGCGCAGGACGTGGAGCGCTTCCGGGACCGAGTGGGCGGGGTGGTCCGGTGTCAGGACTGGGCGTCTGTGCGGAAGTCGACGGAGGTGGTGGCGACCGGGAGGGCGTTGCCGTCGGCCCGGACGAGCGGGAAGTGGGCCGGCTGCTCTGGCTCAGCCTCGTGGGCGGCGCTTGGCCGGGTTGCCCGTTCGTTTGGTGGTGCGGCGGGTGTACTGGGTTAGGGCGGTGTCGTAGGTCTGGCGCTGGAGGGACTCGCCGGGGGCTTCCTTGAGGGAGCGAAGGAAGTAGGCGGCGAGGGAGCCTATGAAGCCGATGGCGAGGAGGCCGCGCAAGGAGGACTGGCGGTCGGGGTCGGGGCGCCGGGAGAACGAACCCCAGGTGTGGCCGAAGGCCAGGGCGCTGCAGACGGCGAACATGACGACGACCGTGATCGAGACGAAGCCGCCCACCGCCGCCAGTTGCAGGCCCTCGTAGGCGAGGCGCAGCACGAGGCAGGAGGCCGCCACGGCGGCGAGGGAGCCGAGGGAGACGGTCACGCGGCGTGCCGTGTAGGTGCCGTCGTGGTTCAGCCAGGTCGTCCCGAAGAACCGGATGGGTTCGGGAAGGGGGCCCTTGGGTGTCGCGGGGGCCTTGGCGGCGGAGGAGGCCCCGGGGGCCTCGGCGGTAGTGGGGGTCCTGGCGGGCTGCGGCTTCGCCCCGGTTCCGGTCTGCTTGTCGCTCACGGGTCGATTATGGCTCCGGCGCGGATGACGGCCACGGGCCGGTGAGGTTGTGCTCGGGCAGCGGCCACGGCCCGTGGGGCTGTGCCCGGACGGCACCGTGGGCCCCCGCCCCGCCTCCGCCGCCGAGCGCAAGGCGCCCCCGCCCCTATCCGTGGGCGAGGGCGCCCTCGTGTGGGCTCCGGGCCCCTTGCCGGATCAGCCGCAGCGGCCGGCCACGTAGCCGTCGGCGCCGGTGTAGACGTAGGCGTCGGAGATGTAGTCGCCGTCGCCGATGTTGTCCCAGATGTTCGTGGTGCCGTAGGGGCCGGAGATGGTCTGGCCCGGGGTCTGGCAGAAGATCGGGACCCTGGCGCCCTCGGCGAGGACGCGGACGATGCTGTAGCTGGTGCTCGGGCCGCTGCGGACGTTGACGCGGACGCCCGGGGCGACCGAGTAGTAACGGACGGCTGCCGTCGCCGTCGCGGCGGTCGCCGCCGTGGCCGTGGCCGTCCGCTCCCCCTCGGCGTCGCCCGTGATCTCGTCGACATGGTTGATGGACATGCGAAAACTCCCCCCGTTTCACCCCATGACAGCCATGGGGACCCCTTGATACCCCTGAATCAAGACACGTACACCTGTGCCTTCTTCGTACGCGGAGGCTAGCAAGCCGCCTCTGTCCCGTACGTGTCATCGACTAGGCTCCGTGCGTCGCGCGAGCGGCCGGAACAGCACGGGGGTGTGCCCATGGCGCCACAGCGGGACACCGGTTCGGGAGCGGAAGCGGAACTTCCCGAGTACGCCGGTCAGTACCGCCTGGAGTCATGCCTCGGCTCCGGTGGCATGGGCGTCGTCCATCTGGCCACCTCGACCTCCGGACTGCGGCTCGCGGTGAAGGTGGTGCACGCCGAGTTCGCCAAGGACCCCGAGTTCAGAGGCCGGTTCGAGCAGGAGGTCGCGGCGGCGCGACGGGTGAGCGGTGCGTTCACCGCGCCGGTCGTCGACGCCGACACCGACAGCGCCCGGCCCTGGATGGCCACCCTCTTCATTCCCGGTCCGACCCTCGCCGAGCACGTCAAGCGGAACGGGCCCATGGCGCCGGGGCAGTTGCGGCGGCTGATGGCGGGGCTCGCCGAGGCGCTGCGGGACATCCACCGGGCGGGCGTGGTGCACCGGGACCTCAAGCCCAGCAATGTGCTGCTCGCCGAGGACGGGCCGAAAGTCATCGACTTCGGCATCTCCCGGCCCAAGGACAGCGAACTGCGCACCGAGACGGGCAAGTTGATAGGAACACCGCCCTTCATGGCTCCGGAGCAGTTCCGGCGGCCGAGGGAGGTCGGGCCCGCCGCCGACATCTTCGCCCTCGGTTCGGTGACCGTCCACGCGGCGACCGGACGCGGGCCCTTCGACTCCGACAGCCCGTACGTGGTCGCCTACCAGGTCGTCCACGACGAGCCCGACCTCACCGGCGTACCGGAGAACCTCGCGCCGCTCGTGCGGGACTGCCTCGCCAAGGAGCCGGAGGACCGGCCCACGGCGGACGAGTTGATGCACCGGCTGCGGTCGGTGGCGGCCTCCTACGACACCCAGGCGTTCATACCGGCCCAGCGAGAGTGGCAGCGGGAGCGGGGTTCGGGTGCGGGCGGGCAGTGGAAGCGCTCCGCGCGAAACCCCCTGGCCGCTGAGGGGCCGGCGGATGCGGACGGAACGGCCGGGGCCGACGGCGGGGAGGCCGGCGGTGTTCCGGCCGACGCCACCGGGGCCGGTAACCCTCCGGCGGCTGCCAGCGGGTCCGGGAGCCCCCCGGCCGACGCCGCCGAGACCCGGGGCCGGCGTGGTCGGCCGCGCGGGCGGGCGCTCGTGGTGGCCGCCTCGCTGGTGCTGGTCGCGGGCGGGGTCCTCGGCTCGGTGCGGTGGCTCGGGGACGGCGCGGAGGCGGGCCGGGGGGAGGCCACGCCCCGGGCCACCGTGGCCGCCGCTCCCGCGCTCGAACCCTGGGCGACGAAGCCGGCGCCGAAGAAGGCGGGGGCGCCGCAGTGCGCGTACGGGGCGGGGAAGCTGGTGTGCGCGCGACCGGGGCTGGTCTCGGCGCTGGATCCGGCCGACGGCCGGGTGCTGTGGCGGCACGCCGTCACCGGGGACACCAGTGAGGCGCCCGTCGTGTCGGGCGGTCTGGTGCACGTCTCCACGGACGCGGGCGGGCGGTCGCAGGCCCTCGACCCGGCGACCGGCGAGGTCCGCTGGGAACGGGACCTGACCGCGTACAGCGGCCGGCGGTTCGTGGGCGGTGTGCTCCTGCTGACCTCGGCCGACGGCACCGTCACCGGCCTGGACGGCGCCACCGGCGACAGGCTGTGGAGCCGGGCCGTGCCGGGGCAGCGGGAGGCGTACTTCACCTCGTTCGGTGGGGACGGGCCGGCCTATGTGGCGAGCGTCACCGGTGAGGGGGCGCAGGCGCGGACGCGGGTCACCGCGGTGGATCCCGAGAGCGGGGACGTGGTGTGGGACGCGCGGCTGGACGGTGCTCTGAAGCCGGTGGGGGCCAGTGGCGGCGCCCTCTTCCTGGTGGCCAGCGGCGGGGTGTACGGCGACACGGTCGGTGTCGTCCGCCACGACCCCGGTACGGGGGCGACGGACCGGTTCACGTTGCCCGTGCGGCTGGAGCAGGCCCTCGCCGCCGTCCGCGGTGACGTCGTCTACCTGCTGGGCATCGGCGGGTCGGCCGTGGCCGTCGACATGGGGGCGCGCAAGCAGCTCTGGCGGGCCGAGACCGGGGTGGCGCAGGGTTCGGCGCCCGTCGCCGACGACCGGCACGTGTACTTCACCACCGCCGACGGGCGTCTGCTGGCACTCGACGCCCGCAAGGGCCGGCTCGCCGGGGAGACGTCCCCGCGGCTCGGCGACACCGACCGGGTCGCGGCCGCGCTGACCACTCCGGTCGTGCTCAAGGGGCGGGTCTGCGCGGGCGCGCCCGACGGCACGGTGTTCGGGGTGGACGCGGGGGACCCGGCGGGTTGGTGACCGCCCGGGCCGCCGTACCGCAAGACGCCCGAAGCCCCCCGGCCCGCCCGGCCTGCCTGGCCCGGCCTGCCTGGCCCGCCCGGCCTGCCCGGCCCGCCAAAGCTCCCCGGCCCGCCAAGCCGCCAGGGCCGCCGGGCCGCCGGGCCGCCGGGCCGCCAAGCTCACCGGCCCACCGAGCCCTTGAACCGCCAAGCCCCCCGGGCCGCCCACCGGATCTCGTCCCGGCAGCGGCCCTCCGTCGGGGTGGGTCAGCCGAGCTTGGAGACGTCGCGGACCGCGCCCTTGTCGGCGCTGGTGGCCATCGCGGCGTACGCCCTGAGCGCGGCGGAGACCTTGCGTTCGCGGTTCCTGGGGGCGTAGACGCCGTTCAGGGCCTGCTCGCGGCGGGCCAGTTCGGCGTCGTCGACCAGCAGCTCGATCGAACGGTTGGGGATGTCGATGCGGATGCGGTCGCCGTCCTCGACGAGGGCGATCGTGCCGCCGCCGGCCGCCTCGGGCGAGGCGTGGCCGATGGACAGGCCCGAGGTGCCGCCGGAGAAGCGGCCGTCGGTGATCAGCGCGCAGGACTTCCCGAGGCCGCGGCCCTTCAGGTACGAGGTCGGGTAGAGCATCTCCTGCATACCGGGGCCGCCCTTGGGGCCCTCGTAGCGGATGACGACGACGTCGCCCTCCTTGATCTCCTTCAGCAGGATCTTCTGGACGGCCTCCTCCTGCGACTCGCAGACGACCGCCGGGCCCTCGAACGTCCAGATCGACTCGTCGACGCCGGCCGTCTTCACCACGCAGCCGTCGACCGCGAGGTTGCCCTTCAGTACGGCGAGGCCGCCGTCCTTGGAGTAGGCGTGCTCGGCGGAGCGGATGCAGCCGTTCTCGGCGTCCTCGTCGAGGGAGTCCCAGCGCTCGGACTGGGAGAACGCCTCGGCGGAGCGGACGCAGCCGGGGGCCGCGTGCCACAGCTCGACGGCCTCGGGCGACGGGGAGCCGCCGCGCACGTCCCAGGTCTTCAGCCAGTCGGCGAGGGAGGCGCTGTGGACGGAGTTCACGTCCTCGTTGAGCAGGCCCGCGCGGTGCAGCTCGCCCAGCAGGGCGGGGATGCCGCCGGCGCGGTGCACGTCCTCCATGTAGTACGTGCGGTTCTTCGCGACGTTCGGGGCGACCTTCGACAGGCAGGGCACGCGGCGCGAGACGGCGTCGATCTCGTTCAGGCCGAAGGGGACGCCCGCCTCCTGGGCGGCGGCCAGCAGGTGCAGGATCGTGTTGGTGGAGCCGCCCATGGCGATGTCGAGGGCCATGGCGTTCTCGAAGGCCGCGAACGAGGCGATGGAGCGCGGGAGGACCGTCTCGTCGTCCTGCTCGTAGTAGCGGCGCGTGATGTCCATGACCGTGTTGGCCGCGTCGATGTAGAGCTGCTTGCGGGCCGTGTGGGTGGCCAGGACCGAGCCGTTGCCCGGGAGGGACAGGCCGATGGCCTCGGTCAGGCAGTTCATCGAGTTGGCGGTGAACATGCCGGAACACGAGCCGCAGGTCGGACAGGCGTTCTCCTCGATACGGAGGATGTCCTCGTCCGAGATCTTGTCGTTCACGGCGTCCGAGATCGCGTCGACCAGGTCGAGCGTGCGGACCGTGCCGTCGACGAGGGTGGCCCGGCCGGACTCCATGGGGCCGCCGGAGACGAAGACCGTCGGGATGTTGAGCCGCAGGGCGGCGTTCAGCATGCCCGGGGTGATCTTGTCGCAGTTGGAGATGCAGATCAGGGCGTCGGCGCAGTGGGCCTCGACCATGTACTCCACGCTGTCCGCGATCAGGTCGCGGGAGGGCAGGGAGTACAGCATGCCGCCGTGGCCCATGGCGATGCCGTCGTCGACGGCGATCGTGTTGAACTCGCGGGGGATGCCGCCGGCCTCGCGGATCGCCTCGCTGACGATCCGGCCCACCGGCTGGAGGTGGGTGTGGCCGGGCACGAACTCGGTGAAGGAGTTGGCGACCGCGATGATCGGCTTGCGGCCGATGTCCGCGCCCGGTACACCGGAGGCGCGCATAAGGGCGCGGGCGCCCGCCATATTGCGGCCGTGGGTGACTGTGCGGGACCTCAGCTCGGGCATCGTCGCTCGCCTCGCTCCTTCGGAGAGTTATGACTGAAGTCGAGCGTACGCCGGTCATCCAGTGGGCGGACACCTCGTCCGGATGACGGGACGGGCGTCTCGGTCTTCGGCGCCCTCGGCGGCGCCCTCCGGGGCGTCCGCGGCAGGGTGCCGTCAGGACAAGGATGCCGTCAGGCCAGGAGTGTGCCGCCAAGGCAAGGACGCCGTCAGGACAGGGGCGCCGTCAGATGGGCCTGCACCACGGGAGCCACTCGTCTGATGATCTGCTCGGCGTCCGCCGAAGCCAGTGGCTCGACCTTGATCACGTACCGGATCATCGCGATCCCCACCAGCTGCGCCGCCGCCAGCTCGGCCCGTAGTTCCCCGTCCGCGACGTCCAGCCGGCCGGCGATACGGCGGAGCACCTGGGCGGCGACGATCCGCCGGAAGACGGCGGCGGCGGTGTCGTTGTTCACGGCCGACCGCACGATCGCGAGCATGGGTGTGCGGGTCGCGGGGTTCTCCCAGACGCCGAAGAAGAAGCGGGTGAGCCGTTCGCCGACGGTGTCCAGAGGGCCGTCCTCGATAGCTCTGGGCGCCTCGACCGCCGGGGCGAAGGAGAGCGTGATGGCGGCCTCGAACACCTGCTCCTTGGTCCCGAAGTAGTGGTGCACCAGCGCCGAGTCCACCCCGGCGGCCTTGGCGATCCCCCGGACCGACGTCTTGTCGTAGCCGCGCTCGGAGAACTCCTCGCGGGCCGCGGCGAGGATGCGGTCGCGGGCGGCGGGGGCGTCGGCGGCTTCCGTACGAGGGGGCCGTCCCCGGCGGCGGGGGGTGGCCGAGGTCACGGCCGCGGGACCTTCGCGGAGGAGGCGAGGTGGAGCCGGGTGAAGGCCAGGGCCTCGGCGAGGTCGGCCTCGCGTTCGGCGCTCGACATGGCCCGGCGGGTGTTGACCTCGATCACGACATGGCCGTCGAACCCGGAGCGGGCGAGGCCCTCCAGCAGCTCGGCGCAGGGCTGGGTGCCGCGGCCCGGCACGAGGTGCTCGTCCTTGGCCGAGCCGCGGCCGTCGGCCATGTGGACGTGGCCGAGGCGGTCGCCCATGCGGTCGACCATGTCCAGCGCGTCGACGCGGGAGGTCGCCGCGTGGCTGAGGTCGATCGTGAAGTGCCGGTAGTCGTCCTTGGTCACGTCCCAGTCGGGGGCGTAGGCGAGCATCTCGCGGTCGCGGTAGCGCCAGGGGTACATGTTCTCGACTGCGAACCGCACGTCGGTCTCGTTCGCCATGCGCCAGATCCCGGTGACGAAGTCGCGCGCGTACTGGCGCTGCCAGCGGAACGGGGGGTGGACGACGACCGTGCTCGCGCCGAGCTTCTCGGCGGCCGCCCGGGCGCGCTGGAGCTTGACCCACGGATCGGTGGACCACACCCGCTGGGTGATCAGCAGACAGGGGGCGTGCACGGCGAGGATGGGGATCTGGTGGTAGTCGGAGAGGCGGCGCAAGGCCTCCATGTCCTGGCTGACCGGGTCGGTCCAGACCATGACCTCGACGCCGTCGTAGCCGAGGCGCGCGGCGATCTCGAAGGCCGTCGCCGTGGACTCCGGATAGACGGAGGCCGTGGACAGGGCGACCTTCGCATCCGGGATCCGCACCACATCTGCCACGCAGCACAGCCTAAAGGGTGGGGTTCGCCGTGTGGGGCAGGGTCGGGTTCTCGGCCGGGAGAAGGCGGCCCTCTCCGCGTCGCCCCGGGAGGCGGCCGGCGGGGGCGGCCGCGGGCCCGTCGTGGCTGCTCAGGCGCCTCACCACGTCCCCTGGGGAAGCTGCCGCCCCTCGGTTCGCGAGGGGCTCCTACGCCGTGCCCATGTGATCCAGGCGACGCAGGATGACGCCCTCGCGCAGGGCCCAGGGGCAGACCTCCAGGGTCTCCACCTCGAACAGGTCCATGGCGCCCTCGGCCACCAGCGCGCCGGCGAGGAGCTGGTTCGCGCGGCCCTCGGAGACGCCGGGCAGGGCGGCTCGCTGAGCGGTGGTCATCTCGGCGAGCTTGGGGACCCAGGACTCCAGGGACTGGCGCTTGAGGTCGCGCTGGACGTAGAGGCCCTCGGTGGAGCGGGCGGCGCCGCCGATGCGGGCGAGCTGCTTGAAGGTCTTGGAGGTGGCGACCACGTGGTCCGGGGCGCCGAAGCGGCTGAACTCGCCGACCGTGCGGGCGATCTGGGCGCGGACGTGGCGGCGCAGCGCGCGGACGTCGTCCGGGGAGGGCGGGTCGCCCGGGAGCCAGCCGGCGGTGAGGCGGCCGGCGCCGAGCGGGAGGGAGACGGCCGCGTCGGGCTCCTCGTCGATGCCGTAGGCGATCTCCAGGGAGCCGCCGCCGATGTCGAGGACGAGGAGCTTGCCCGCGGACCAGCCGAACCAGCGGCGGACGGCGAGGAAGGTCAGCCGGGCCTCCTCCGCGCCGGTGAGGACCTGGAGTTCGACTCCGGTCTCGTCCTTGACGCGGGCGAGGACGTCGTCGGCGTTGCTGGCCTCGCGGACGGCGGAGGTGGCGAAGGGGAGCATCTCCTCGACGCCCTTGTCCTCGGCGGCCTGAAGGGCTTCGTGGACGACGGCTATGAGTTTGTCGATCCCTTCGGGGCCGATGGCGCCGTCCTCGTCGAGCAGTTGGGCAAGGCGCAGCTCCACCTTGTGCGAGTGCGCGGGCAGGGGGCGCGCGCCGGGGTGTGCGTCCACCACCAGCAGATGCACCGTGTTCGATCCCACGTCGAGGACACCGAGTCTCATGTACGGAACGCTACTGCCAGTGAGGCCGTGCGCCGTCCTCGGTGCGGGCATCGGCGCCGTACCCTGGACGGGTGCCAAAGACGAAAAAGGCAAAGGCCGACAAGTCGGCAGCGGCGGGCGCGGCGGACGCCGGTTCTTCGCGGGCGAAGACGGCGACCAGACCCCCGAAACCGCGGACGGGCGCTCCGGAGCCGGACGAGAAGGGGCTCGATTTCGCGCGCGCGTGGGTGGAGTTCCCTGATCCGGCGGACGAGGAACAGGTCTTCCGCTGCGATCTGACATGGCTGACCTCTCGCTGGAACTGCGTCTTCGGCAGCGGCTGCCAGGGCATCCAGGCCGGGCGCGCGGATGACGGCTGCTGCACTCTGGGTGCCCATTTCTCGGACGAGGACGACGAGAAGCGGGTCGCCGAACATGTGGCGAGGCTCACGCCGGAGATCTGGCAGTTCCACGATGTGGGCACCAGGACCGGGTGGGTCTCCGAGGACGAGGACGGGGAGCGGCAGACCCGGCCGTACAAGGGTTCGTGCATCTTCCAGAACCGTCCGGGCTTCGCGGGCGGTGCGGGCTGCTCGCTGCACATCCTGGCGTTGCGCGAGGGGCGCGAGCCGCTGGAGACGAAGCCGGACGTCTGCTGGCAGCTGCCGATCCGGCGGACGTACGACTGGATCGACCGGCCCGACGACACCCGGGTGCTGCAGGTGTCGATCGGTGAGTACGACCGCCGCGGCTGGGGTCCGGGCGGCCATGACCTGCACTGGTGGTGCACGTCGGCGACGTCGGCGCACGGCGCGGGCGAGCCGGTGTACGTGTCGTACCGGCCGGAGCTGATCGAGCTGATGGGCAAGGCCGCGTACGACCGGCTGGTGGAGCTGTGCGAGGACCGGCTGGCGTCCCGGCTGCCGCTGGTGGCCCCGCATCCGGCGGACCCGGTGGTGCCGTAGGCCGGCCGTCGGCCGTACTCCCCCGCCGGCCTCAGGGTGCGGGCGGGGGGTCGCCGCCGCCGTCGCCCGGGGGCGGCGGGTCGGCGGGGCCGGTGGGGGCCTGGTCGGTGGGCGTCGGGGTGGGCTCCGGCTGGGCGGGGCCGGTGGGAGTGGGCTCCGGGTCGGGCTGCGGGGGCGGTGCGGTGGGTCTCGGCGGGCCCGGGTCCGGCGCGGGCGCGGTCGGGCGGGGGTCGTCCGGGGGCGCGGGGACGGGGCCGTAGCCCTCGATGGTGACGACGGCGCCCGCGGGGCCGAGGGTGACCTGCGCGGTCCAGTGGCCGGCGGGTTCGCTCAGCTGGTCCACGTACACCTTGATCGTCAGCGACTCGCCGGGTTCCAGGGTTCCCGAGGAGTGGCTGAGGTAGAGCCAGTCGGCGCCGGTGCGGGCGGACCAGGTGACCGGGGAGTCGCCGGTCGCGCGCAGGGTGATGAGGGTGGTCTCGCCGTCGTTCCCGGCGGTCACGGCGAGCGCGCCGCCGCCCTTGCCGCGGGTGACCTCCACGGAGACGTCGTCCGAGTCGTGCCGGCCCCGGCGGGCGCCGGGTTCGGCCCGGGCGCTGCCGGCGTTCTCGTACGCGCCGGAGCCGTCGCCGACGGTGCCGTCGCCGGCGCCCTGCTCCGCGCCGGAGGCGACCGCCCGGCCGTCGACGCCTTCGCCGATGAGGGGGGCGCCTCGGTAGGCGGCCCAGAGGGCGAGGACGGGGGCTGCGACGACGGTGGCGACGACCGTGGTGGTGACGGCACGCGCGCGGAGCCGGTCGCGGCGAGCGGCGCGGTCCCGGGGGTCCATGGGGAAGCCGCGCCGGTCGAACCGCGGGGCACGCGCGCGTGTGAGGTGTCCCATCGCGCCGTACAGGGCCGGGCGCGGGGCCTCCAGGACGGGCAGCGCGGCGGGGGTGACGCTGGTGCCGGGCCAGCGGCCGGGGACGGCGCGCTCGGCGGCGCGGCGGCAGACGGGGCAGTCGTCGACGTGTCGGACGAGCTCGCGGCGCAGGGTGGCGCTGAGGACGAGCTGCCGGTCGCCGGCGAGGAGGGCGACGCCGGGGCAGGCGCCGGTCTCCACGACGGCGAGGGCGGCGCCGGTGCGCTCGACCTCGCAGGCGGCGGAGGAGAGCAGTTCGCGTGCGGCGGCCGCGTCCATGCCGAGGACGTCGGCGACCTCCTGGGCGGTGAGCTGGTGGCGGACCGCGAGTTCGAGCGCCTCGCGCTGCTCGGGGGTGGTGCCGGCGGCCTCCGGCCAGGCGAGCCGGGCCAGTTCCCGGCGCCGCCGGCGCTCCTCTTCCTCGGAGAGCTGCGGTCCGGCGGTGGTCCGTGCGGCGCGCTGGGGTTCCGGGCCGTGCGGGGCGCGGCGGCCCTGGGCGTGGGTGCCGGGGCGGGTCTGCCGGGTCTCGGCGAGCTTGCGCAGACAGGACCAGCGGGCCAGCGCGTACAGCCAGGACCGGCGCCTGTCCTCGGCGTCCGGGCCGCGGCGGCGCTCGGCGAGGGCGAGGACGTCGCCCAGGGCCGCGATCGCCGCGTCGTGGTCGCACAGCACGGACATGCAGTAGGTGAACAGGCCGTCCAGGTACGGCTCGTAGCGCGCGGGCGGGCGCTGCGCCACCGCGCGCGCCGCAGCCCGATCGCGCGCCTCGCTGTGCGCCCGGTGGGCGGCGCCGGCGGTGCGGGTCGAGGTCTCCGGACTGATGCTCATCATTCGTGGACGGTAGGCGCCCGGAAGCAGCGCCTTCTCGCCTCTTGAGCACTTTTACTCCGTACGGGTGAAACGATCCCTCATAAGGGGACAGGAACCCCGGGCTCCGCCGTGCGCGCGACCGAATGTTGTGCACTTCGTTGACCGCTACAAGAAAACAGCCCTACATTCCCCCTCGGGTTCGAGTCACCCCCACGTACGAGCGCGCCACGCCCCCGTCCCCCTCCGCGTCGACAGGAGCCCCACCCCTCATGGCCTTACGCACGCGCCGCTCCACCCGCACCCTCACCGCCCTGGCCGCGGTCGTCGTCCTCTGCGCGACCGGCGCCTCCGTCTCCACCGCCGCGCCCCGCACGGGCGCCGGCCCCGTCGGGCGCCTCTCCGGCACCCTCCCCGACGGCGCCACCTGGATAGCCGACGTGCCGGAGGACTGGAACGGCACGCTGATCGTGTTCAGCCACGGCTTCGGCGTCACCGTGCCCCAGAACGCCCCCGGCGAGGCCGTACGCCTGCGCCTCCTCGAAGAGGGCTACGCGCTCACCGGCTCCTCGTACGACACCAGCGAGACGCTCTGGGCCCTGGAGAGCGCCGAGCGCGACCAGGTCGCCACGATCGCGGCGGTCACCGAGCGGATCGGCGAACCCGACCGCACCCTCTCCATCGGCCAGTCCATGGGCGGCCTGGTCAACGCCCGGCTCGCCCGCACCGGGGCCGGCGGCATCGACGGCGCGCTGGGCCTGTGCGGGCTGGTGGCCGGCGCGAACGACCTGCACGCCTACCAGCTCGACGCCGAGTACACGATCGCCCGCCTGCTGCTCCCCGGCACGCCGGTGAAACTGGTGAACTTCGCCTCCGAGGCCGAGGGCGCGGTCAGCGGCCGCCTGCTGACCGACGCCGTGGCCGCCGCACAGAAGACCCCCGAGGGCCGCGCCCGCATCGCCCTCGCCGCGGCCTACCTGAACCTGCCGACCTGGGCCGCCGGCAAGGACCGCCCCGCCGCAGGCGACCACGAGGACCAGCAGGCCCAGCAGGCATCGTGGCTGCTCCAGGGCGTCCTCAACCGGGTGGTTCCGGCCCGCCACCACGTGGAGAAGGCCCTGGGCGGCAACAACTCCGGCAACAAGGGCCTCGACTACGCGCGCGTGCTGGCGACCTCCCAGCACGCGCCGCTGGTCAAGGCCCTCTACCGGAAGGCCGACCTCGACCTGCGCGCCGACCTGCGCGAGCTGACCGCCCACGCGGACATCGCCGCCGACCCGGCCGCCGTGGCCGCCGGACAGCGCACGTCCTCCGCCGGCCAGGGCCTCGCGGTGCCGCTCCTCAACATCCACACCACCGCCGACGATCTCGTTCCCGTCGAGCAGCAGTCCCGCTTCGCCGCGCGTGTCCGTGCCTCCGGGGACGCCGCGCTCCACCGCCAGGCGTACGTGGAACGCCAGGGCCACTGCGCCTTCACCACCGCCGAGACGGTCGCCGCGCTCCACGCGGTCGAGTCCCGGCTGGACACCGGCCGCTGGGGGGCGACGGCGACGGCGGGGGCCCTCCAGAGCGCCGCGGTCGCCCTCGGTCTGGACGGCGCGGCGTACGTCCCGTACCGGGCGGCCGACCTCACGATCGGGCGGCGTCTGTAGGGGCGGGGTTCTGTGGGGGCGGGGTTCTGTAGGGGCGGGGTGGCCGTCCGTTCGGTGCCGCTTCGGTGCCGCTTCGGTGTGTGGTGGCTCGGGGGTGGTGCGTCGTTCGGACGGCGGCGGGTGCGGGTGCGTCGTGGTTGCCCGGGCGGTTCCCGCGCCCCTGGAGGGCGGGCGCCCCCGGCGGAGCGGGGGCTGTCAGTGGCCTGGGCTACGGTTCGTGCATGGCTGCCCGTACCAAGTCCGCGAAGGAACGCCCCTCCTACCGCTGCACGGAATGCGGCTGGCAGACGGCGAAGTGGCTGGGCCGCTGCCCCGAGTGCCAGGCATGGGGCACGGTCGAGGAGTACGGCACCCCCGCCGTCCGCACCACCGCGCCCGGCCGGGTCACGACCTCCGCCCTCCCCATCGGCCAGGTGGACGGGCGCCAGGCCACCGCCCGCCCCACCGGCGTCCCCGAGCTCGACCGGGTCCTCGGCGGCGGCCTCGTCCCCGGCGCGGTCGTCCTCGTCGCCGGTGAACCCGGCGTCGGCAAGTCGACCCTCCTCCTGGACGTGGCCGCCAAGTCCGCCAGCGCCGAGCACCCCACGCTCTATGTCACCGGCGAGGAGTCCGCGAGCCAGGTCCGCCTCCGCGCCGACCGCATCGACGCCCTCCACGACCACCTGTACCTCGCCGCCGAGACCGACCTGGCCGCCGTCCTCGGTCACTTGGACGCCGTCAAGCCCGGCCTCCTCATCCTCGACTCGGTGCAGACCGTCGCCTCCCCGGAGATCGACGGCGCCCCCGGCGGCATGGCCCAGGTGCGCGAGGTCGCGGGCGCCCTCATCCGCGCCTCCAAGGAACGCGGCATGGCGACCCTCCTCGTGGGCCACGTCACCAAGGACGGCGCGATCGCCGGCCCCCGCCTCCTGGAGCACCTCGTCGACGTCGTGCTGCACTTCGAGGGCGACCGCCACGCCCGCCTCCGCCTCGTACGCGGCGTCAAGAACCGCTACGGCGCCACCGACGAGGTCGGCTGCTTCGAACTGCACGACGAGGGCATCACCGGCCTCGCCGACCCCAGCGGTCTCTTCCTCACCCGCCGCGACGAGCCCGTGCCCGGCACCTGCCTCACCGTCACCCTGGAGGGCCGCCGCCCCCTCGTCGCCGAAGTGCAGTCGCTCACAGTCGACTCCCAGCTTCCCTCCCCCCGCCGCACCACCTCAGGGCTCGAGACCTCGCGCGTCTCGATGGTCCTCGCCGTCCTGGAACAGCGCGGCCGGATCGCCGCACTGGGCAAAAGGGACATCTACTCCGCGACGGTGGGCGGGGTGAAGCTCTCCGAGCCGGCCGCGGACCTGGCGATCGCCCTCGCCCTCGCGTCCGCGGCGAGCGACACCCCTCTGCCCAAGAACCTGGTGGCGATCGGCGAAGTGGGCCTCGCGGGCGAGGTCAGACGGGTCACCGGAGTGCAGCGCCGCCTCGCGGAGGCGCACCGCCTCGGCTTCACGCACGCGCTCGTTCCGTCCGATCCCGGCAAGGTTCCTCCCGGTATGAAGGTGCTGGAAGTGGCGGACATGGGGGACGCGCTGCGGGTCCTGCCACGATCCCGTCGCCGAGACGCCCCACGGGACGACGAGGACCGCCGGTAGACTTTGCCCAGGTCTCGCCCGTCCGTACGAACCACCTGTGCGAAACGGGAGCGCCCCAGAACCTGCGACCGGAGGAGTGCAGTGGCAGCCAACGACCGGGCAGCAGCTCCCGGAAAGTCCGGTGGGAGCTCCGGTGCCGATGGCCTGATGCGCGCCTCACTGAGCGCCGTGGCCCCGGGCACGGCGCTGCGCGACGGGCTTGAGCGGATTCTCCGCGGCAACACCGGCGGACTCATCGTGCTCGGCTTCGACAAGACCGTCGAGCCGATGTGTACGGGCGGATTCGTCCTGGATGTCGAGTTCACGGCCACGCGGCTGCGTGAGCTGTGCAAGCTGGACGGCGGCATCGTCCTCTCCTCGGACCTGTCGAAGATCCTGCGCGCGGGCGTCCAGCTCGTCCCGGACCCGACGATCCCCACGGAGGAGACCGGCACCCGGCACCGCACCGCCGACCGTGTGAGCAAGCAGGTCGGGTACCCGGTGGTCTCCGTCTCCCAGTCGATGCGTCTGATCGCCCTGTACGTCGACGGGCAGCGCCGTGTCCTGGAGGACTCGGCGGCGATCCTCTCCCGCGCCAACCAGGCCCTCGCGACCCTGGAGCGGTACAAGCTCCGCCTGGACGAGGTCGCGGGAACGTTGTCAGCGCTGGAGATCGAGGACCTGGTGACGGTCCGGGACGTCTCCGCGGTGGCCCAGCGGCTGGAGATGGTCCGGCGCATCGCCACCGAAATCGCTGAATACGTGGTCGAACTGGGCACGGACGGCCGTCTGCTGGCCCTCCAGCTGGACGAGCTGATCGCGGGCGTGGAACCGGAGCGCGAGCTGGTGGTCCGGGACTACGTCCCCGAGCCCACGGCCAAACGCTCCCGGACGGTCGACGAGGCCCTGTCCGAGCTGGACGCCCTCAGCCACGCCGAGCTCCTCGAACTCCCCACGGTGGCCCGGGCACTGGGCTACACCGGCTCCCCCGAGGGCATGGACTCCGCGGTCTCCCCGCGCGGCTTCCGCCTCCTGGCGAAGGTCCCCCGCCTCCCCGGCGCCATCATCGACCGTCTGGTGGAGCACTTCGGCGGCCTGCAGAAGCTGCTCGCCGCGAGCGTCGACGACCTCCAGACGGTCGACGGCGTGGGCGAGGCCCGCGCCCGCAGCGTCCGCGAGGGCCTGTCGCGCCTGGCGGAGTCCTCGATCCTGGAGCGCTACGTCTAGCCTGCGGCGGCGGCCGAACCGACCCGCCACCGGGCCCGCGACGGGTCGCGGCCTCACGCACGGCCCGCCGACCCGAAGGGTCAGTCCTTCTCCAGCACGAACGACGTCCGGCCCTTGGTGAGGCCGGGGGCCTTCGCCTCGACGAGGTAGGTGCCGGGCTTGGCCGAACCGGCGGACGGGGTGGCGCAGTTGGGTGCGCTGGGGTCGCGGTTCCACTGGACGGTGTAGGTGACCTGGTCACCGGCGGGGACCCGGAACAGCAGGCTGCCGGCGGTCTCGTGGCAGTCGTCGGACGACCAGAACGCGTCGTCCGCCCCGGTCGCCGTGATCGTCACGACCGTGTGGTCCGGCCCGAGGTCGAGCTTGCAGTCGCTGCCCGAGGAGTTGCGGGCGATCAGCTCGAACGTGGGGTCCGTACCGGGCGCGTAGGCGTTCCGTACGCTGCGCACGCTCAACTTGACCGCTGACGCGGTGCAGTTGGGCAGGCTGGACCCCGCCGGCACCTGCTCGCCGGAGCTGCTCCCCCCGCCGCTCGCGGTGCCGCCGCCGGACGAACCGCCCCCGGTGGCGCCCGAACCGCCGTCGCCGCCGCCGGACCCGGAGCCCGCCGACCCCGACCCGGACCCGGAGCTGTCGCCGCCGGAGCTCGACTCGTCGCCCGACTCGTCACGGCCGCCCGGCGCCTGGCTGATCGCGGGACCGGAACTGGAGGGCCCGGGGGTGATGGAGGGCGCGGGGTTCTTGCCGTCGGAGTCGCCCGCGTCGTTGTTGCCGTTACCGCCACCGCTGGTGACGACCCATGCGATCAGGAGGGCGAGCACGCCGAGGACGGCCAGCATGACGGCCCTCCGTCGCCAGTAGATGGTGGAGGGAAGCGGCCCGACCGGATTGCGCAGAGATCCCACGGCGCAAACTGTACGAGAGATCGAGGACTTAACCGGCCTCCCCCGCCGCCCTGAACGGCAACTTTTCCGGATCATCATCTCGGCGACCCGACTCACCGCCCTGCCAGGGAAGTTACTGGTCGCGGTCAGTAACCATAAGGGCAGATCGGACACCGTCCGTGATCACGGCGATCGGGGGTACGCAGAGTCAACTCCTGTTTCCCCGACACCCGTTCACAAGGCCGTCGCGCGATCGCTTCACACAGGCCGCCAACTCCTCCCCCTCCCAGCCCTGTTCGCGATCGCACCCCTTGCACCTCTGGCCACGATCCCGACCGCAGTCACCCCACGGCACCCGCCTGTCACAATCGACTGCGCCCCGGAGCATCTGGAGGATGACGATGGACCACACCGTGTCGCCGGTCTCGCGGCCGTTGCGAAGGCTGGGCTTCCTGACCATCGGGCTGTTCGACGAGGCGGATCCCCGGCGGGGCCATGAGTCGACCCTGGAGATCATCGAGCTGGGCGAACGGCTCGGCTTCGACAGCGCCTGGCTGCGCCACCGCCATCTCCAGTACGGCATCTCCTCCCCCGTGGCCGTGCTCGCCGCGGCCTCGCAGCGCACGAGCCGTATCGAACTCGGCACAGCCGTCATCCCGTTGGGCTGGGAGAACCCGCTGCGGCTGGCGGAGGACCTGGCGACGGTCGACATCCTGTCCGGCGGCCGGCTCAACCCCGGGGTCAGTGTGGGGCCGCCGATGCACTACGACACGATCAGGTCGGCGCTCTACCCCGACACCGCCGACGCCGAGGACTTCAGCTTCGAACGGGTCAGGCGGCTCCTCGGCTTCGTACGCGGCGAGGCGGCCACGGACTTCAGCGGCACCGAGGGGTTCGAGGTGTTCTCCGACCGGGTCCAGCCGCACTCCCCCGGGCTCGGAAGCCGCATGTGGTACGGCGGCGGCAGCCTGCGGTCGGCCCGGTGGGCCGGGGAGAACGGCATGAACTTCCTCACCAGCAGCGTGGTGAAGGCGGAACCGGAGGAGGGGGCCGGGGCCGGGTCGGTGGACTTCGGCGCGATCCAGCTCTCCCACATCCGGGAGTTCCGCGCGCATCACCCCGACGGGGAGCGGGCGCGGGTCTCGCAGGGGCTGGTCGTGATCCCCACGGACTCCGCGAGTGCGGAGCAGCGGGCACGGTACGAGGCGTACGCCGCCGCACGGCTCCCCCGGACGGCGGCGCCGCAGGGGCCAGGGCGACTGCTCTTCGCGCCGGATCTCGTGGGGACGGCCGAGGAGATCGCCGAGCGGCTGCACGCGCAGGTCGCGTTCCGCGAGGTCGACGAGGTGGCGTTCGCCCTGCCGTTCACCTTCGAACACGAGGACTATGTGCAGATCCTGACGGACATCGCGACGCGGTTGGCGCCGTTGCTGGGGTGGCCGGGCGCCCAGTAGCTCGGGTGTGCGGGTGCTTTGTCGGGTGGGGGTGCGTCGTGGTTCCTCGCGCAGTTCCCCGCGCCCCGGAAAAGCGACCGGGGCCGCGCCCCGTGCTTTTCAGATGAAGGCCGGGCCGCAGGCCCGTCCCCTTCAGGGGCGCGGGGAACTGCCCGAGAAACCACGAACCACCCGCACCCGGCGTACAACAGGTGCCCCCCACCCCCCGCCGCGCCCCCACCACCCCAGCGGAGCGACATGGCAGGATCGGACGTGCCATGACTGCACCCACCAAGCCCCAGAGCAACACCGTCGACCCGACCCCGTCCGCCTCCCCCCTGCACACCCCGGTGATCGCCTGGTTCGAGACGCACGCGCGGGACCTCCCGTGGCGGCGGCCGGAGGCCGGCCCGTGGGGGGTGATGGTCAGTGAGTTCATGCTCCAGCAGACGCCGGTCAACCGCGTCCTGCCGGTCTACGAGCAGTGGATGGCCCGCTGGCCCCGCCCCGCGGACCTCGCCAAGGAACCGCCGGGCGAGGCGGTCCGCGCCTGGGGCCGGCTCGGCTATCCGCGCCGGGCGCTGCGGCTGCACGGCGCGGCGGCGGCCATAACGGAACGGCACGGCGGCGACGTACCGAGGGACCACGCGCAACTGCTCGCGCTGCCGGGGATCGGGGAGTACACGGCGGCGGCCGTGGCGTCGTTCGCGTACGGGCAGCGGCACGCGGTGCTGGACACGAACGTCCGCCGGGTCCTCGCCCGCGCGGTCACCGGGACGCAGTACCCGCCGAACGCCACCACGGCCGCCGAGCGGAAGCTGGCCCGCGCCCTGCTGCCGGAGGACGAGGGCACGGCGTCGCGCTGGGCCGCCGCGTCGATGGAGCTGGGCGCGCTGGTGTGCACGGCGAAGAACGAGTCCTGCCACCGCTGCCCCATCTCCGCGCAGTGCGCCTGGCGGCTCGCCGGGAAGCCCGCGCACGACGGGCCGGCGCGCCGGGGCCAGACGTACGCGGGGACCGACCGTCAGGTGCGCGGCAAGCTCCTCGCCGTACTGCGGGAGGCCGTCGGCCCCGTATCGCAGGCGGTGCTCGACGGGGTCTGGGACGAGCCGGTGCAGCGGGCCCGGGCGCTCGACGGCCTGGTCTCCGACGGACTGGTGGAACCCCTCCCCGAGGGCCTCTACCGTCTCCCCCTCACCTGACGGTCGCCACAGCCGCCATGCGGCCGCACCGGGTTGCACAGCGGCGTCCGCGACGGGAATCCGTAACAGGAGTCCGTGACAGGAGTCCGTAACGGGAGTCCGTAACGGAAACCGGCGGACTCCGCTGGGGCAAAGCACCCCAGAACGGCCGCAAATCCCCCCTCGCCTTACCCCGTTCCTACTTCTGTTACACAACCGACGGACAGCCGAGCGTTCTCCGCAGGCTGCCTCGGACACCCCCGTGACAACAGCTCCGTAGCTTCTTCGACGTACCGCAGCATCACGCGGCACGAAGGAGCGGAGAACCGACGGCGCAGACCGCGCGCCGGTCGGCAAACGGGGAACGGAGGCGGTTGATCATGGCGCACGGCGAGGTGCTCGAATTCGAGGAGTACGTCCGCACCCGGCAGGACGCGCTGCTGCGCAGCGCCCGCCGGCTCGTCCCGGACCCCGTGGACGCCCAGGATCTGCTGCAGACGGCGCTGGCACGGACGTACGGCCGCTGGGACGGCATCGCGGACAAGCGTCTCGCCGACGCCTATCTGCGCCGGGTCATGATCAACACGCGGACCGAGTGGTGGCGGGCCCGGAAGCTGGAGGAGGTCCCCACCGAGCAGCTGCCGGACGCCTGCATCGACGACTCCACCGAGCAGCACGCGGACCGGGCGCTCCTCATGGACATCATGAAGGTGCTCGCTCCGAAGCAGCGCAGTGTCGTGGTGCTGCGACACTGGGAGCAGATGTCCACGGAGGAGACGGCCGCCGCCCTCGGCATGTCGGCCGGAACCGTGAAGAGCACGCTCCACCGTGCGCTGGCCCGGCTCCGCGAGGAGCTGGAGTCGCGGGACATGGAAGAGCGCGCCGCCCGCGCGTTCGCACCGAACAAGGAGCAGGAGCGTTGCGCGGCCTGAGCACAGCGGCCGGCCCCGACCGAGGGGCCAGGCAGGCAACGAAGGCGGTGATCACGGCGGTGGCCGTGCTCGCCGCCCTCGGCCTTTCCGTCTCCGCCTGCGGCACGGGCGGGACCGGCGCACGTGACGAGGGCCCGGCGGACAGCGACGCGCTGACCGGCGGCGCCGCGTCACCGGCCGTCTCCGCATCGGCCCGCGGCGACCAGCCGAGCGTGGACGAGGTCGCGCGGATGGTCCGGGCCGACCCCCATGTCGGCAAGGCGGTGAAGGCCGATCTGGAGCCCTGTGTGGCCGACAAGCCCCCGATCGACGTCATCTACGGCGATCTGACCGGCGGTTCGGCGGACGACATCGTGGTGAACGTGCTGTCCTGCGCGGACGCCGTAGGCGTGGCCTCGTACGTGTACCGCCCGGAGAAGGGCCGGTACCGCAGCGTCTTCCTCTCCGAACAGCCGCCGGTGTACGCGGAGATCGACCGGGGAGACCTGCTGGTGACCAGGCAGCTCTACGAGAACGACCGGTACGGCGACCCGTCCGCGTACCCGTCCAGCGAGGACGTGACGACCTACCGCTGGCTGAAGGACCGCTTCGTCGAACGGTCCAACACGCGCACGGAGTACAGCACCTCGGTGGGCGGCACGGAGACGGCCGCCCCCGACACACGCTGACCCGGGCCCGGCCCCTCCTCCCCCGTCACCCCCACCCCACCGATCACTACCGAGAGCGGACGAGAAGACCGGATGGCAGAGCAGACCCACGTCCTGTTCGTCGAGGACGACGATGTCATCCGCGAGGCCACCCAGCTCGCGCTGGAGCGGGACGGCTTCGCGGTCACGGCCATGCCCGACGGGCTGTCGGGCCTGGAGGCGTTCCGGTCGAACCGGCCGGACATCGCGCTCCTCGACGTCATGGTCCCCGGTCTCGACGGGGTGTCGCTGTGCCGTCGCATCCGTGACGAGTCGACCGTCCCGGTGATCATGCTCTCCGCGCGCGCCGACTCCATCGACGTCGTCCTCGGTCTGGAGGCGGGTGCCGACGACTACGTCACCAAGCCGTTCGACGGCGCCGTCCTGGTCGCCCGTATCCGCGCGGTGCTGCGCCGCTTCGGGCACGCGAGCGGCGGCGACGCCCGGGTCGAGGACGACGGGTCGGCCGGCACCGGCGGGGTCCTCACCTTCGGTGAGCTGGAGGTCGACACCGGCGGCATGGAGGTGCGCAAGGCCGGTGACCCGGTGGCGCTGACGCCGACCGAGATGCGGCTGCTCCTGGAGTTCTCGTCGGCCCCCGGCACGGTCCTGTCCCGCGACAAGCTCCTCGAACGCGTCTGGGACTACGGCTGGGGCGGTGACACCCGCGTCGTCGACGTCCATGTGCAGCGACTGCGCGCGAAGATCGGCCAGGACCGCATCGAGACGGTCCGCGGCTTCGGCTACAAGCTCAAGGCCTGAGCGGGGCCGCCGGTATGGCCATCAGGGTGATACGAGGACGGCGGGGGCCGGGAACGGGAGCCGCGGGCGGGGCCGGTTCGGACGCCGCCGGGCCGAGAGCGGGTGCGGCCGGCCGCGGGCCGGGCGGTGCGGGCATCCGGGGAGGTGCGGGCCACGGTGTCCGGGTGGGCGCCGGGGGCGGCCTCGGGGCGAGCGGCACGGATCCCGGTGCCGCCGACACGCTCTCCGGTGGCCCGGTCCCGGGCCTGCGCACCGGGCTGCGCTGGCAGCTCAGCGCCGCGATCGCGTTCGTCGGGGCGCTGGTGGCGGTCGCGCTGAGCCTGGTCGTGCACAACGCGGCGCGGGTGTCGATGCTGGACAACGCCCGGGACCTGGCCGACGAGCGCATCCAGGTCGCCCAGCGCATGTACGAGTCGGGGCGCCCGCTGAAGTCGGGGGCGTTCGGGGTGCGGATCAACGACCCCGGCATCCCTGAGGACCTGCTGGCCAAGGTGAGGGAGGGCCGCCGGGCCACGTACGTCTCGGAGGGCCCCGACGGGGTGCCCGACATCTGGGCGGCGGTGCCGTTGAAGGACAACCGGGTGCTGTCGCTGAACACGCACACGGACCACAGCTCCACGGTGCTGAGGGATCTCGACCAGGCCCTGATCATCGGCTCCATCGCCGTCGTCTTCGGCGGCTCCGCCCTCGGTGTGCTCATCGGCGGGCGGATGTCCCGCCGGCTGCGCAAGGCGGCGGCCGCCGCGAACCAGGTCGCCAAGGGTGAGACCGACGTACGGGTCCAGGACGCGATCGGCGGGGTCACGCGGGACGAGACCGCCGAGCTGGCGCGTGCGGTGGACGCCATGGCCGACACGCTGCGGCAGCGGATCGAGGCGGAGCGCCGGGTGACGGCGGACATCGCCCATGAGCTGCGGACCCCGGTGACGGGTCTGCTCACCGCGGCGGAGCTGCTTCCCCCGGGCCGCCCCACGGAACTGGTCCGCGACCGGGCCCAGGCGTTGCGGACGCTCGTCGAGGACGTGCTGGAGGTGGCGCGGCTCGACGGTGCCTCGGAGCGGGCGGAGTTGCAGGACATCATGCTCGGCGAGTTCGTGAGCCGGCGGGTGGCGGCACGGGACGCGGGGGTGCGGGTGCAGGTGGTGCACGAGTCGGAGGTGACGACGGACCCCCGCCGTCTGGAGCGGGTGCTGCTGAATCTGCTGGCCAACGCGGCGAAGCACGGCAGGCCGCCGATCGAGGTGTCGGTCGAGGGGCGGGTCATCCGGGTCCGCGACCACGGTCCCGGCTTCCCCGAGGAGCTGCTGGCCGACGGCCCGCGCCGCTTCCGTACCGGCGCCTCCGACCGGGCCGGCCAGGGCCATGGCCTCGGCCTCACCATCGCCGCCGGTCAGGCCCGGGTCCTCGGCGCCCGCCTCACCTTCCGCAACGTCCGCCCGCCGGGCGCCCCGGACTCCGTCCCGGCGGAGGGCGCGGTGGCCGTCCTGTGGCTCCCCGAACACGCCCCGACCAACACGGGCAGCTATCCGATGCTGCCGATGTCGGGGGAGCCGACGGCCTGAAGGGCAGGGGCGCGAACCCCTGCCCTTCACGAGACGGTGCCCGCGGCTTCGTCTACTCCCCCGCCACGGGCGGCGGCCCCCCGGCTCCCCGCAGCGGCACCTCCTTGACGAACACCGCGGCGACCAGCGCGAGCACGGCCACCACCGACCCCAGCAGGAACGCCGAGTGCGTGCCGGAGGCCACCGCGTACTGGTACGCCTCCCGCGCCGGAACCGGCAGCTTCGCCAGGCTCGCCGCGTCGAGCTGCGCGGACTGCTCGGTCACCTGGGAGCCCAGCGCCCCCGCCCGCTCGGCCATGACGTCCTGGACCCGGCTGTTGAACAGCGCGCCCATGATCGCGACACCGAAGGACGACCCGAGCGTCCGGGACAGCGTGGTCGTGGAGGACGCGACACCCATGTCCTTCATCTCGACGCTGTTCTGCGCCACGAGCATGGTGATCTGCATCAGGCATCCCATACCGGCACCGAGGACCGCCATGAACACCCCGGACGTCAGCCGGCTCGTGCCGGTGTCCATCTGCGCCAGCAGGAAGAGCCCCAGGATCATCAGGACGCTGCCGACGAGAGGGAAGACCTTGTAGCGCCCGCTGCCGGTGGTCACGCGCCCGGCGACCATCGACACCGCGAGCATCGCGCCCAGCATCGGCAGCAGCAACAGCCCGGAGTTGGTCGCGGACGCGCCCTGCACGGACTGCTGGTAGAGCGGGAGGAAGAGCACCGCGCCGAACATGACGAACCCGGTGATGAACCCGATCAGGGACATCAGGGTGAAGTTCCGGCTGCGGAAGATGTGCGGCGGCATCACCGGCTCGGCCGCCCTGGTCTCCACGAACAGGAACCCGACGAGCGCGGCCACACCGATCGCGGTCAGCTCCATGATGACGGCCGACCCCCACGCGTACTCGGTCCCGCCCCACGTCGTGACCAGCACGATCGCCGTGATGCCGATCGTCAGCAGCGCCGCGCCCAGGTAGTCGACGCTCCGCGCCGACCGTGCCTCACGCGACGGCTTCGGCAGATGCAGGACGACACTGACGGCGGCCAGCGCCACCACGCCGAGCGGCAGGTTGATGTAGAAGGACCAGCGCCATCCCCAGTGGTCGGTGATGGTTCCGCCGACCAGCGGTCCCGCGATCATCGCGAGGGCCATGACGCCGGCCATCATGCCCTGGTACTTGCCGCGCTCCCGGGGCGGGATCAGGTCGCCGATGATCGCCATGACCCCGACCATGAGACCGCCGGCGCCGAGCCCCTGGAGGGCGCGGAAGCCGATCAGCTGACCCATGTCCTGGGCCATGCCGCTGAGCGCGGACCCGATCAGGAAGATCACGATCGAGGTCATGAAGACGCTCTTGCGGCCGTAGAGGTCGCCGAGCTTGCCCCAGATGGGGGTGGAGGCGGCGGTCGCGAGCGTATAGGCGGTCACCACCCACGAGAGGTGTTCGAGCCCGCCGAGGTCCCCCACGATCGTCGGCATCGCGGTGCCCACGATCATGTTGTCGAGCATCGCGAGCAGCATCGCGATCATGAGGGCGAACAGCACGACGCGCACACTGCGCGGCTGCGGCCCGGCCGCGTCACCGGCCGCCCCACCGGGGGCGGCGTCACGGCCCGCGTCACGGCCCTCCTCGTCGGCCACGACGGCGGCACGCGCCGGCGCCGCGCCCGCGCCTCCCCCGGCCCCCGCGACCGCTCTGGTCGCTTCCTTCTCGGTGTCCGCGCTCATGACGGTCCTCCCATCCCCCCGGACCGCTTCCGTACTTACTTGCCGCCCGGCTAGTTGACTACACTAGGGGAAACTAGGCCCGCAACTAGCCGGTCGTCAAGTAAGTTTCGCGGGCTTGGCAGAGGCTTGACCCACCACCAGGGCCGTGGCGACGAGGAGCAGCAGGATGAGCGAGACGACAGCCGACGGCGAGACGCCTGCCGGCACCACGCCCGACGGCACGACACCTGCCGGCACGACGCCGAAACGGCATCGCCGCGGGGAGACCCGTCAGCGCATCCAGGACGTCGCCCTCGAACTCTTCGCCGAGCAGGGGTACGAGAAGACCTCGCTCCGGGAGATCGCCGAGCGCCTGGAGGTGACGAAGGCGGCGCTCTACTACCACTTCAAGACCAAGGAAGACATCCTCGTCAGCCTCTTCCAGGACCTCCAGCGCCCGATCGACGAACTGATCGAGTGGGCGGACCACCAGCCCCGCACCCTCGACACCAAGCGGGAGATCCTGCGCCGCTACAGCGAGGCCCTGGCCGACGTGGCGCCCCTGTTCCGCTTCATGCAGGAGAACCAGGCGACCGTGCGGGAGCTGAGCGTCGGGGAGTCGTTCAAGGACCGCATGTTGCGCCTGATCGACACCATCAAGGAGCCGGACGCCGCCCTGACCGACCAGGTCCGCTGCATCAGCGCCCTGTTCACCATGCACGCCGGGATGTTCGTGCTCCGGGACGTCGAAGGCGACCCCGAGGACAAGCGCAAGGCCGTCCTGGAGGTCGCCATCGATCTGGTCACCCAGGCACACACGGGCACGCCGGGCACCTGAGGGGTGAGGCGTCACACCGTCGGTCAGAGCGTGATGCCCTTGCCGCGCAGGAAGGCGACGGGGTCGACGGCGGAACCGTAGTTCGCGGTCGTACGGATCTCGAAGTGCAGGTGCGGCCCGCTGGAGTTACCGGTGTTGCCGGAGAGGGCTATGCGCTGCCCGGTCTTGACGATCTGCCCGACCTTCACCTGAACGCGGGACAGGTGCGCGTACTGCGAGAACGTGCCGTTGCCGTGCTTGACGACGACGGCGTTGCCGTACGCGGGGCCGTCGCCGGCGCCGTTGCCGCCGGCCTTCACGACGGTGCCGCCGTGCGCGGCGAAGACCGCCGTGCCGCTCTTGACGGCGAAGTCCTGGCCGCTGTGCGTGGAGTTCCACATGTTGCCGGCCTGGGCGTAGCGGGCGCTGAGCTTGTAGCCCTTGACGGGCGTGACCCACGAGGTCGCCTTCTTGGCCGCGGCGGCCTTGGCGACACCCGAGGTCTGGACGGTGCCGGCGCTCTGAGCACCGCCGGCCGCGGCCGCGACCCCGGCGCCCAGCACACCCGAGACTCCCACTCCGGCGGCGACGACGGCCGCACGGACACGAAGGACGGACATACGGGAACGGGGAGAGCGAACGCGCTGCGACATGGGGACCTCACGGGGGACGGAGACGGGGACCGGTGCCTCGGGAGGCACACGAAGACCACCCGGCGCTCAGCTGCGACCGCCGAATGGCACGTCCCTTGGTACCCGCACTTCCCCCGCCTCCCAAAACGCCCTATCTACGACTCAAGGCCGTACGAACGGCGAATCACCCCTCTCACTCCCCGATCGCCCCAAAACCGCCAAAGCCCTGCACGTCAGCCCACACCGTTCCCCACCATGCACGATAAGTCCGTTTTGCCCATTCGTGGGCCGGCCACTATTCCCTTTAGTACGTGACGCAGGCCCTATGCGGCATGTCACCGCGCCAGCGCCTCGCACCCCTCCCGAATGTGACCCGGGCTACGCCGTCCACTCACCGAATTCCGCGCGGAGTTGATTCCCCAGAAGCGCACTCAAGCGCACCGGTATGCGCGGACTCGGACAAGTGCGCTCAGGGAAGGCGCTGAGCCTTGCCCGACTTCTCTGGAAAGGCGGCTCGTACTTTCCCCGTCCGCGAGTTCCCGTGCCGCGAGTTCCCGTGCTTTCCAGGGCCCCCACGCCGCCTTCCCACGGAAAAAGGGGCTGCCCCGGGACCGAAGTCCCGGGGCAGCCCCTTTCGCTCTGATCCGCCGAGGCGGACTACGCGTCCTTGCTCAGGTTCGGACCGGCGCCGCCGGCCGCCTGCTCGATCGGCGGGACGTCGGGCAGTGCCGACTTCTCCTCACCGCGGAAGGTGAAGGTCTGGGTGTCGCCCTCGCCCTCGGTGTCCACGACCACGATGTGACCGGGGCGCAGCTCGCCGAAGAGGATCTTCTCCGAGAGCGTGTCCTCGATCTCGCGCTGGATGGTCCGGCGCAGCGGCCGGGCGCCCAGCACGGGGTCGTAGCCCTTCTTGGACAGCAGTTCCTTCGCGGACTGGGAGAGCTCGATGCCCATGTCCCGGTCCTTGAGGCGCTCGTCCACCTTGCCGATCATCAGGTCGACGATCCGCAGGATGTCGGCCTGGGTGAGCTGCGGGAAGACGACGACGTCGTCCACACGGTTGAGGAACTCGGGCCGGAAGTGCTGCTTCAGCTCGTCCGAGACCTTGTTCTTCATGCGCTCGTAGTTGGTCTTCGTGTCACCCGAGGCCGCGAAGCCCAGGTTGAAGCCCTTGGAGATGTCCCGGGTGCCGAGGTTGGTCGTCATGATGATGACCGTGTTCTTGAAGTCCACGACCCGGCCCTGGGAGTCGGTCAGGCGACCGTCCTCCAGGATCTGCAGCAGCGAGTTGAAGATGTCCGGGTGGGCCTTCTCGACCTCGTCGAAGAGGACGACGGAGAACGGCTTGCGGCGGACCTTCTCGGTCAGCTGGCCGCCCTCCTCGTAGCCCACGTAGCCGGGGGGCGAACCGAAGAGACGCGACACCGTGTGCTTCTCGCTGAACTCCGACATGTCGAGGGAGATCAGCGCGTCCTCGTCGCCGAAGAGGAACTCGGCGAGCGCCTTGGACAGCTCGGTCTTACCGACACCGGACGGGCCGGCGAAGATGAACGAACCACCGGGACGCTTCGGGTCCTTCAGACCGGCGCGCGTACGGCGGATCGCCTTCGACAGCGCCTTGACGGCGTCGTCCTGGCCGATGACCCGCTTGTGGAGTTCCTCCTCCATGCGCAGCAGGCGGGAGGACTCCTCCTCCGTGAGCTTGAAGACCGGGATGCCGGTGGCCGTGGCGAGGACCTCGGCGATCAGCTCGCCGTCGACCTCGGCGACGACGTCCATGTCGCCGGCCTTCCACTCCTTCTCCCGCTTGGCCTTGGCGGCGAGGAGCTGCTTCTCCTTGTCGCGCAGGGAGGCGGCCTTCTCGAAGTCCTGCGAGTCGATCGCGGACTCCTTGTCGCGGCGGACACCGGCGATCTTCTCGTCGAACTCGCGCAGGTCCGGCGGCGCGGTCATCCGGCGGATGCGCATCCGGGAACCGGCCTCGTCGATCAGGTCGATCGCCTTGTCCGGCAGGAAGCGGTCCGAGATGTACCGGTCGGCCAGCGTGGCGGCCTGGACGAGGGCCTCGTCGGTGATGGAGACGCGGTGGTGGGCCTCGTACCGGTCACGCAGACCCTTGAGGATCTCGATCGTGTGCGGCAGGGACGGCTCGGCGACCTGGATGGGCTGGAAGCGACGCTCCAGGGCCGCGTCCTTCTCCAGGTGCTTGCGGTACTCGTCCAGCGTGGTGGCACCGATGGTCTGGAGCTCACCGCGGGCCAGCATCGGCTTCAGGATCGAAGCGGCGTCGATGGCGCCCTCGGCGGCACCCGCACCGACCAGCGTGTGCAGCTCGTCGATGAACAGGATGATGTCGCCGCGGGTGCGGATCTCCTTGAGGACCTTCTTCAGGCGCTCCTCGAAGTCACCGCGGTAGCGGGAGCCGGCGACCAGCGCGCCGAGGTCCAGGGTGTAGAGGTGCTTGTCCTTGAGGGTCTCGGGCACCTCGCCCTTGACGATGGCCTGGGCGAGGCCCTCGACGACGGCGGTCTTGCCGACGCCGGGCTCACCGATCAGGACCGGGTTGTTCTTGGTACGGCGGGACAGCACCTGCATGACCCGCTCGATCTCCTTCTCGCGCCCGATGACCGGGTCGAGCTTGGACTCACGAGCGGCCTGGGTGAGGTTCCGGCCGAACTGGTCGAGGACCAGGGACGTCGAGGGGGTGCCCTCGGCGGGACCGCCGGCGGTGGCGGTCTCCTTGCCCTGGTAGCCGGAGAGCAGCTGGATGACCTGCTGCCGCACCCGGTTGAGATCTGCGCCCAGCTTGACCAGGACCTGGGCGGCGACACCCTCGCCCTCACGGATCAGGCCGAGCAGGATGTGCTCCGTGCCGATGTAGTTGTGGCCCAGCTGAAGGGCCTCGCGGAGCGACAGCTCCAGGACCTTCTTGGCACGGGGGGTGAAGGGGATGTGCCCGGACGGGGCCTGCTGGCCCTGGCCGATGATCTCCTCCACCTGCTGGCGGACCGCCTCGAGCGAAATCCCGAGGCTCTCCAGGGCCTTAGCGGCGACACCCTCACCCTCGTGGATCAGGCCCAGGAGGATGTGCTCGGTGCCGATGTAGTTGTGGTTGAGCATCCGGGCTTCTTCCTGAGCCAGGACGACAACCCGCCGCGCGCGGTCGGTGAACCTCTCGAACATCGTTAATCGCTCCTCAGAGCGGTCAGGCAGTAAGGGGACGCTCCCCTCTCTGTCCTTCCGCAGCTTAGTCCCGCAAGCGGGGACCGCTCATTCCAACTGCCGACACCGTCCGGTTCACCTCCGCTCTCGCGGAGACAGAAGTTGCTGCCTCCTGGGTCCCGAACGCCGACATCTGCTCCAACCCGATGGTGCGAGACGATGTTCCCGCAGGCCAGGCAGTTACCCCCACCATCAGTACGCCGATGGCGAACGTGAGACGCCCTTTCCTGCGTGTCGCCCCCTCCCACTAGGGATGTCTTACCCGTAGGGACTGACACTCCATGCCGGGTGCACCGGTTCCCTCCGCTAAGGGCGAACATCCTTGCGCCGCCACCCACCGCTGAGCACCCCCTTCCCTTGCACCCTGTGCATCCACGCCGACACCCAGCGTAACTCCGGGCCCCTTCGCGCGGTTGCTCCTGACATGGCCATCGTCCCCCTTCCCCGCCGACCGCTCGACCCGAGCGGCGTCCCGTGCGACGCGGTACGGCAGTGGTACGAGAACGATCTCGGCTGGGCGACCGTGCCCGGGACGCCCGTACACCTCATTACGGGGCTGCGCTTCGATGTGCTCGACGTCCCGGCGGAGGCGGGGTTCGCGGCGCTGCGGCATCTGGGTCCGCTGCCCGGGCCGGGCTCGCCGGTGGCGCTGCGCGGCGGGCGCATGCTGCTGCTGGTCGCGGCGGGCGGCGCGGAAGAGGTGCCGGGACTGCTGGAGTGGCTGGACTGGGGCGGCCTCGAACTGGACCTCACAGCCGTGGGAACGGGCGGTCACATCGAGGCTCCGGCGCCCACGGGGTCGGCCGGAGGGCGCGTGGGAGTGCCGTGGGGCAGCGGTTCACAGGGGGCCGCCGTATGGCTGCGGCCCCCCGAGCCGGGATGCGAGGTCGAAGCCTCGCTGCCGACGATGTCGGCGCTGGGGGGCGCCGCGGGCACCCCCGACCTCGTACGGGTGGTGGACACGGTGGCGACGCACTGCCACCGCGTCCGGCTGCGGCGCGTGAGCACCGGACCGTCCGAGTCTCAGCCGTTGGCCTTCTCGTAGGCCTCGCGGATGGCGGCGGGGACACGACCGCGGTCGTTGACCTCGTGGCCGTTCTCCTTCGCCCAGGCGCGGATGGCCGCGGTGTCCTGGCTGCCGCCGGAGGCTGCGCGGGTCTTGCCGCGTCCCCCCGAAGCACGGCCTCCGGTACGCCGACCACCCTTGACGTAGGGGTCGAGAAGGCCGCGAAGCTTGTCCGCGTTGGCGGTCGTGAGGTCGATCTCGTACGTCTTGCCGTCCAGCGCGAACGTCACGGTCTCGTCCGCCTCGCCGCCGTCGAGGTCGTCGACAAGAAGGACCTGAACCTTCTGTGCCACCGGATTTCCTTTCATCGATAACTGCGGGGCCGGGGCCTGCGGCGTGCGCCGCTGTTTCACGTCCCCTGTTATATGCAGTACTGCAGTACGTCGGAAAGCAAACCGCTTTTCCAGGAAAAACACAAACCCCTGGGAGAGACCGGGGAGAGGACGAGCAGAGACCGGGGAGCCCGGGACGGACCGAAAACATGCGCGTTTCGGACATAGGGAACCCGGGCAAGGCGCCCTCACCGGAATAGCGCTTGAGGCTCGTTCGAAGCCCGGGGTTCCTTGGCGATCGCCCGACGATCACAGATGCAGAAGCATCCGGCTGTTGCCCAAGGTGTTCGGTTTCACCCGTTCGAGACCGAGGAACTCCGCGACACCCTCGTCATAGGAACGCAGCAGCTCCGCGTAGACATCGGTGTCGACGGGCGTCTCGCCGATCTCCACGAAGCCGTGCTTCGCGAAGAACTCGACTTCGAAGGTCAGACAGAAAACCCGGCGAACACCCAGCCAGCGAGCGGTCTCCAGCAACTTCTCCAGCAACCGGTGACCGACCCCGAGTCCCTTCGCCTCCGGGTTCACCGCGAGAGTGCGGACTTCCGCGAGGTCTTCCCACATCACGTGCAGCGCCCCGCAGCCCACGACCTCCGCGTCCGCGCCGGTGCCCCGCTCCGCCACCCAGAACTCCTGGATGTCCTCGTAAAGCGTCACCGTCGCTTTGTCGAGGAGGATGCGGCGCTGGACGTAGGAGTCGAGCAGCCGGCGTACGTGCGGGACATCGCTGGTCCGAGCCCGTCGGACGGTGAGGGCTTTAGCGGTGACTTCGGGACTCTCTGCTGGCATGAGCGGACGCTATCGCCCGGGGCGATCCGGGGATTGGCCGGGGGTGCCCCTTGTTTCACCGGACGATTCGGGGGATTCGGCGCCGGTTTCAGCAGGGGTTTCGGCTTGGGCGGCGGGCGGCGTGAGGGCTTCGGGACCTTGCACGATGCGTACGGCGTCGGTGAGGGACTGCCGCTGTTCCTCGCTCATCATCCCGAAGAAGGCGACGAGAGCGGCCGCGGGGTTGTCGCTCTGCGACCATGCCTCGTTCATGAGAGCGGCCGCGTAGGCGGCGCGCGTGGAGACCGCCTCATATCGATAGGCCCGGCCTTCCGCCTCCCGGCGCACCCAGCCCTTCTGATGGAGATTGTCCAGAACGGTCATCACCGTGGTGTACGCGATGGACCGTTCCTGTTGGAGATCTTCCAGGACTTCCCGAACGGTCACCGGGCGGTTCCACTTCCACACCCGCGTCATGACCGCGTCTTCGAGTTCTCCCAATGGGCGAGGCACAGTTCCTCACGATATCCGGAGAAGGGGAACAAAAAGGGCGTACGACTCGAAAAACATACGAGTCGTACGCCGATGGGGGTGCGAGGCGCCGGGCGCCGGGCCTCAGCGGTCGCTGTCGGAGGCGGGGCGGGCGCGGTCCGCGCGGGCGAGCGCCGCGTCGACGGCCGCGTCCTCCTTGGCCTTGTTGGGGCCGCCCTGGGTCTTCACGATCACCCTGATCACACCGATGAACAGCGCGGCCATCACGAAGGGGGGCAGGAGCGCGGAGACGTAGTCCATGGGTCCAGGGTAGCCAGGGCTAGACGGCGGCCAGCTGCTGGGGCGGGTTGGCCGGCGGGGCGCCGGGCTTCCGTTTGGGCGGGAAGACCTCGCCCGGGGTGGGGACGGGTCGCCGGCTCGGCGGCGGCGCGTCGGGCCGGGGCACGGGGCCCGGCTTGTCGGCCGGCTGGGCGGGACGGGCGGGTCCGGCCGGCTTCGGGGGCTGCTCGGCGGGCTCCTCACCGGCCGCACGCGCGTGTGCCGCGCACGCGGACAGACCGCCCGGCAGAGCGGTGAGCCGGCCGCGCGCGGGGGCGCCGGCGCCGGAGCGGGAGGCCGGCACGACCACCGTCCGCGCCGCGCGCCCCGCGAAGCGGACGCGCACGTCCCGCTCCGCGAGGGGGCGGCAGCGCTCCAGAAGGGCGGCCGCCGTGGGGTTGCCGCGCAGGGCGCGCAGCGCGGCGAGGTCGTCCGGGTGGGGGCGGTACCCGGCGTCCAGGGCCTCCTCCAGGAGAGCCGCGTAGCCCGTGACCGTGCCGGGGAGCGCGGCGCGGTAGCGGGCGAGGTCGGCCAGCAGGAAGGCCCTCAGGCGGGCGTCCTCGCGGGTCGCCTCGTCGACGGACTCGGCCAGCCGGAGGCAGTCCTGGACGTCCTCCGCCGAGGCGGGACTGGGGTTCAGGGCGAGGGCGAGGGCACGACGGAGCACACGCAGCTCCTCAGCGCCGAACGCCATGCCGCCGCGGGTTCCGTGGGGCGTGGGCATGCGGCGACGATACGCGCTAATCAGACAAAAGAGGCTCGCGCGGGGGTGCGTGGCGCCGGGGACCACCCGCGTGGGGGGATCTTGATCGGGGGCCGCCTTCCAGGCCGGGGGTACGGACGTCGGCGGCTGCGGGCGCACCCCCGAGCTGGAAGGCGACCGGCGCGCCCTCAGAGACGCGACACGTTCCGCTCGTACACCAGCCGCAACCCGATCAGCGTCAACCACGGCTCGTGCTCGTCGATCACCGACGACTCGCCCAGCACCATCGGCGCCAACCCACCCGTCGCGATCACCGTCACCTCGTCCGGGTCGTCCGCCAGCTCGCGGACCATGCGGCTCACCACGCCGTCGACCTGCCCGGCGAACCCGTAGACGATGCCCGCCTGCATCGCCTCGACCGTGTTCTTGCCGATCACGCTGCGGGGCCGGGCGACCTCGATCTTGCGGAGCTGCGCGCCCTTGACGCCGAGCGCGTCGACGGAGATCTCGATGCCGGGGGCGATGACGCCGCCGACGTACTCGCCGCGCGCGCTGACCGCGTCGAACGTCGTCGCCGTACCGAAGTCGACGACGATCGCGGGGCCGCCGTACAGCTCGACCGCGGCGACCGCGTTGATGATGCGGTCGGCGCCGACCTCCTTGGGGTTGTCGGTGAGGATCGGCACGCCGGTCTTCACGCCCGGCTCGACGAGGACGGCCGGGACGTCCCCGTAGTAGCGCCGGGTCACCTCCCGCAGTTCGTGCAGCACCGAGGGGACCGTCGCGCAGATCGCGATGCCGTCGATGCCGTCGCCGAGCTCCTCGCCTAGCAGCGGGTGCATGCCCATGAGGCCCTGGAGGAGGACCGCCAGCTCGTCGGCGGTGCGGCGCGAGTCCGTGGAGATGCGCCAGTGTTCGACGATGTCCTCGCCGTCGAACAGTCCGAGGACGGTGTGGGTGTTGCCCACGTCGATCGTCAGCAGCATGACCGGTCCCCCGTCCCTACTCGGCCGCGCGCAGGTCGAGGCCGATGTCCAGGATCGGGGACGAGTGGGTCAGGGCCCCGACGGCCAGGAAGTCGACGCCGGTGTCCGCGTACGCCCTGGCGCCCTCGAGGGTGAGCCGGCCGGACGCCTCCAGCAGTGCCCGGCCCGCGACGAGGGCGACGGCCTCCTCGCACTCCAGGGGCGTGAAGTTGTCCAGGAGGATCAGGTCGGCACCCGCGTCGACGACCTCGCGGAGCTGGTGGAGGGTGTCGACCTCGACCTCGATGGGCACCTCGGGGAACATCTCGCGGACGGCCTTGAACGCCTGCGCGACTCCTCCGGCGGCGACCACGTGGTTGTCCTTGACCAGGGCCGCGTCGGACAGCGACATGCGGTGGTTGACGCCGCCGCCACAGCGGACGGCGAACTTCTCCAGGGAGCGCAGCCCCGGCGTCGTCTTCCGGGTGTCGCGGACCTTGGCCTTGGTGCCCTCCAGGGCGTCCGCCCACGCGCGCGTGGCGGTCGCGATGCCGGAGAGGCGGCACAGCAGGTTCAGGGCGCTGCGTTCGGCGGTGAGGAGGTCGCGGGTGGCGCCGGTGACGCTGAGGAGCTTCTGTCCGGCCTCCACGCGGTCGCCGTCGTCGACGTGCCGCTCGACCTCGAACTCGTCGGAGCAGGCGACCGACAGGACCGCCTCGGCGACCCTGAGGCCCGCCACGACGCCGCCCTCGCGCGCGGTGAAGTCGGCGGTGGCGCGGGCGTCCTCGGGGATCGTGGCGACGGTGGTGACGTCCACGCCGTGGTCGAGGTCCTCCTGGATGGCGACGTTGGCGATGTCCTCGACCTCGACGGGGTCGAGGCCGGCGTCGGCCAGGAGCTGGGCGAGCGCGGGGTCGAGCCCGCACTCCAGGTACTCCTCGCCCGTGAGGCCGTCGTCGGCGCCGCACGCGCAGCCGTCGCCGCAGCCGCCTCCGGAGGCGAGGGGAAGTTCGGGGGTGCTCACGTCTGTCACTGCTCCTGGTGAAACGGCCGGGTCGGGGGGAAGTCTGCGGTATCCGTGGTGTGCAGCGCGAGCGTGCGGTCCGGATTGAGCCGTACGACGATGTGGCGGCGCCAGTCGGTGTCGTCGCGCTCGGCGCGGTCCTCGCGCCAGTGGCAGCCGCGGGTCTCCTCGCGCAGCCGGGCGGCGGCGACCAGGACACGGGCCACGCACAGGAGGTTGGTGGTCTCCCAGGTGTCGACGCCGGGCTCGGCGGTCTTGCCGTTCTCGGCGAGGGCGTCGCGGGCCTGGGCGTGCAGCCGGTCCAGGGCCGCGTCGGCGGCGGCCAGCGATGCCTCGGAGCGCAGCACGCCGGCGCCCTCGGTCATGGTCCGCTGGATCGCGAACCGTACCTCCGGGGCGAGCAGCGGGTGCGCGGGCTTCTCGGCGTACGGGACGGGCTGCGGCACCCGCGCGTGGAGGCCGTTCTCGGCGTGGGCCGCGGCGATGTCGGCGGCGATGCGCTCGGCGTAGACCAGGCCCTCCAGGAGGGAGTTCGAGGCGAGCCGGTTGGCGCCGTGGACGCCGGTGCAGGCGACCTCGCCGCAGGCGTACAGGCCGGGGACGGTCGTACGGCCGTGGGAGTCGGTGCGGACGCCGCCCGAGGCGTAGTGGGCGGCCGGGGCGACCGGGATGGGCTCGGCGACGGGGTCGAGGCCGTGGGCGCGGCAGGCGGCGAGGATGGTGGGGAAGCGGTGCTCCCACATGTCGGCGCCGAAGTGCCGGGCGTCCAGGTACATGTGTTCGGCGCCCTGCTCCTGCATACGGCGCGTGATGCCCTTGGCGACGATGTCCCGGGGCGCGAGTTCGGCCAGCTCGTGCTGTCCGAGCATGAAGCGGGTGCCGGCGGCGTCGACCAGGTGGGCGCCCTCGCCGCGGACGGCCTCGGAGACCAGGGGCTGCTGGCCCTCGGCGTCCGTGCCGAGGAACAGCACGGTGGGGTGGAACTGCACGAATTCGAGGTCGGAGACCTCGGCGCCCGCGCGCAGGGCGAGCGCCACGCCGTCGCCGGTGGACACGGACGGGTTGGTGGTGGCGGAGAAGACCTGGCCCATGCCGCCGGTGGCGAGGACCACGGCGGGGGCGTGGACGGCTCCCACGCCGTCGTGCTGGCCCTCTCCCATGACGTGCAGGGTGACACCGGCGGTGCGGCCCTCGGCGTCCGTGAGGAGGTCCAGGACGAGCGCGTTCTCGATCGTGCGCAGGCCCCGCGCGCGTACCGCCTCGACGAGGGCCCGGGAGATCTCGGCGCCGGTGGCGTCGCCACCCGCGTGGGCGATGCGGCGGCGGTGGTGGCCGCCCTCGCGGGTCAGCTCCAGACCGCCTTCCTCGGACTCGTCGAAGTGGGCGCCGGTCTCGATGAGGCGGCGTACGGCGTCGGGGCCTTCGGTGACGAGGAGGCGTACGGCGTTCTCGTCGCACAGGCCGGCGCCCGCGACCAGGGTGTCGTCCAGGTGCTGGTCGGGGGTGTCGCCCTCGCCGAGGGCCGCGGCGATGCCGCCCTGCGCCCAGCGGGTCGAGCCGTCGTCGAGGCGGGCCTTGGTGACGACGACCGTCTTCAGACCCGCGGCCTCGCAGCGCAGCGCGGCGGTCAGGCCGGCGACGCCGGAGCCGACGACGACCACGTCGGCGTCGATGGACCAGCCCGGTGCGGGGGCGTGCAGTCGTATGCCTGTGCTGCTCACGAGGCGGCTCCGAAGGTCAGCGGGATGTTGTCGATCAGCCGGGTCGTCCCCACCCGGGCCGCGACGGCGAGGACGGCTTCGCCGGTGAAGTCGTCGGGGATGTCGGTGAAGTCGGACGGGTCCACCAGCGCCAGGTAGTCCAGCTCCAGCGGGGGCTTCCTGCGCAGGGCCTCGTCGAGGACCAGGCGGGCGGCGGCGCGGACGGCGGCGGGGCCGCCGGGGGCCGCCTTGGCCATGGCGTGGGCGTCGGCGGCCGCGCGGGACTCGCCGAGCGCGCTGAGGGCCTCGGCACGCGCGCGGGTGGCGGGCACCTCGCGGGCACGCGCGCGGAGCGCCTCCTGCGCGGCGTGCCGGTCCCGGCCCGCGAACAGGGCCTGGGAGAGGGCGAGGGCGGTGCGGCGTTCCTGGGCGGACAGGTAGCGGTTGCGGCTGGACAGGGCGAGCCCGTCCGGTTCCCGGACTGTGGGGACGGCGACGACGTCCACGCCGAAGTTGAGGTCCCGGACCATGCGGCGGATCAGGGCGAGCTGCTGGGCGTCCTTCTGTCCGTAGAGCGCCACGTCGGGGCGGGTGAGGTGGAGCAGCTTGGCGACGACGGTCAGCATGCCGTCGAAGTGGCCGGGGCGGGAGGCGCCCTCCAGGCGTTCGCCCATGGGGCCCGCGGTGATGCGCACCTGGGGTTCGCCGCCCGGGTAGACCTCGTCGACCGCGGGGGCGAACACGACGTCGGCGCCGGACTGTTCGGCGAGCTTGACGTCGGCGTCCAGGGTGCGGGGATAGCGGTCGAGGTCCTCGCCCGCGCCGAACTGGAGGGGGTTCACGAAGACGGTGACGACGACCTCGCCCTCGGGGCCGGCGATCTCGCGCGCGGTGCGGATCAGCGTGGCGTGGCCCTCGTGCAGGGCGCCCATGGTCATCACGACGGCGCGGCGGCCCGCACGCGTGCGTGCGTGCAGGTCGTCGGCGGTGCGCAGCACGGTGGTGGTCATCCGGCGTTCCCTTCGGTCCCGGTGGTGCCGCCTGCTCCGTTCGCGAGTACCCCGAGGAGGTCCTCCGCCAGCTCCGGCTTGAGCAGGCCGTGCGCGAGGGCCCGGTCGGCGGTGGCGCGGGCCATCGCCAGGTATCCGGCGACGGTCGCGGGGGCGTGCGCGCGCAGCTCGGCGATGTGCGCGGCGACCGTGCCCGCGTCGCCGCGCGCGACGGGGCCGGTGAGGGCGGCGTCGCCCGAGCGCAGGGCGTTGTCGAGGGCGGCGCCCAGGAGGGGGCCGAGCATGCGGTCGGGGGCGGTGACGCCGGCCGTGCGCAGCAGTTCCATGGACTGGGCGACCAGCGTCACCAGGTGGTTGGCGCCGAGGGCGAGGGCCGCGTGGTACAGCGGACGGTTCGCCTCGGCGATCCACTCGGGCTCGCCGCCCATCTCGATCACCAGCGCCTCGGCCGCCAGCCGCAGCTCCTCGGGCGCCGTGACCCCGAACGAGCACCCGGCGAGCCGCTGCACGTCCACGGCGGTCCCGGTGAACGTCATCGCGGGGTGCAGCGCCAGCGGCAGCGCCCCCGCCCGCAGCGCCGGGTCCAGCACCTTCGCGCCGTACCGCCCGGAGGTGTGCACCAGCAGCTGGCCGGGCCGTACGGACCCGGTCTCGGCGAGGCCCTCCACGAGGCCCGGCAGGGCGTCGTCCGGGACGGTCAGCAGGACCAGGTCGGCGTGGCGCAGGACGTCGGCCGGGGGCATCAGCGGCACGTCGGGCAGCAGTTCGGCGGCGCGTCGCCGGGAGGCGTCGGAGACCCCCGACACGGCCACCGGGCGGTGTCCCGCGAGCTGCAGCGACGCGGCCAGCGCCGGGCCGACCCGGCCGGCGCCCACGACGCCGACGGTGAGCCGCGCGGGGCGGTCCTTCGGCTCTGGTTGCTGGAATGTACTCACTCGCGGTGGCCTTCCCGTTCCAGTCCGCTCTGGGTACCGGACGATTTCTCGTCATGTTAACGCGATTGGTTCGGGGGTCGATCGGTTGTCCACAGGCTGTGGGTTTCCCCGCGGAGTGTCCGCAGGTCGTGGCGGTGTGAAATCCGTGGGCCCGGAGGGCGGGGCGCGGGATGATCCAGGGATGACTGACGCGGCGGACGAGACTACGGCAGGAACGCACGACGGACGGGGCCCCGGGGACCCCGAGGAGGCGGAGGAGACCGAGGCGGTGGCCGAGGGCTCCGCGGCGATCTCGCGGTACAGGCGGCGGCGGATCGCGCACCGCGCGGCGGACCGCGTGCTGTCGCGGCCGGGTGCCCTGGGGACGGTGCGGGAGCGGCTGGCCGTGCTGGACGCGGCCGGTGACGCGTACGACCTGGACGAGCCGGCGGACATCTACGGCAACGGGGTCGTCGAGGCCCTGGAGGAGCGGACGGCCGCGCTGCTCGGCACGGAGGCCGCCGCGTTCTTCCCGACCGGCACGATGGCCCAGCAGGTGGCCCTGCGCTGCTGGGCGGCCCGTACCGGGAACCCGGCCGTCGCACTGCACGCGCTGTCCCACCCCGAGGTGCACGAACGGAACGCGCTCAGCCAGCTCAGCGGGTTGCGCCCGGTCCGGCTGACGGGCGAGGCACGGCAGCCGACCGCCGACGAGGTGAGTGGCCTCGCCGAGCCCTTCGGGACGCTGATGCTCGAACTGCCCCTCCGGGACGCCGGTTTCGTGCTGCCCTCCTGGGAGGAGCTGACCGCCCTCGCCGAGGCGGCCCGCGAACGCGACGCGGTGGTCCACTTCGACGGGGCCCGTCTGTGGGAGTCCGCCACGCACTTCGGCCGCCCCGTCGACGAGATCGCGTCCCTCGCGGACAGCGTCTACGTGTCGTACTACAAGTCCCTCGACGCCTACGGCGGTGCCGCGATCGCCGGCCCCAGGACACTGGTGGACGACTTGAGGACCTGGCGGCACCGGTACGGCGGCCAGCTCTTCCACCAGTTCCCGACCGCCCTGTCGGCCCTCGTCGGACTGGAGCGGGAGCTGCCCCGGCTGCCGGAGTACGTCCGCCACGCGCGCGTGGTCGCCGCCGCGCTGAGCGAGGGGTTCGCGGAGGCGGGGGTGCCGTGGGCGCGGGTGCACCCGGAGGTGCCGCACACGCACGAGTTCCAGGTGTGGCTGCCGTACGACACCGAGGTCGTCGCGGAGGCGGCGGTCCGGCAGGGCGAGGAGACCAAGACGCTGCTGGTCGCCCGCGCCTGGGACAGGGGCGGGCCGGGGCTGGCCGTCACCGAGGTGGAGGTGCGGGCGGCGGGGCTGGAGTGGACGGCGCGGGACGTACGGCGGGCGGTCGTGGACTTCATGGCGCGGGTGAGGACGGTGCTCGGGGCGTAGGGCTCCGCATGTTCGCGGCGGGGCGGGGGCGCACGCAGGGGGCGAGGCAGGGGGCGCCCTCCGGGAGCGGGGCGGAGGTCGCGCTCCGGCGGCGGGGCGCGGGGACCGAGGCGTTCGCCGGGGTGGGGGTGTTGTCAGTGGGCGGGTGCACCATGTGGTCATGAGCGTGCGCATCGACATCACGGGGCTGCGGCCGGAGCGGGTGGCCTTCGTCCCCTCGCCCCTGGCGGAACTCGGCATGGCGCTGCACGTACTGGCCGAGCCGGGGCACCACCCGGGGCTCCAGGGCTGGGTGACGGCGGTGACCGCCCGGCTCGACGCGCATCTCGCGGACCGGATGTGCGAGGCCGACTTCCTGTGGCGTACGACGTTCTCGGACCTGTTCATGCCGTTCGCCGGCATACCCGGCCGGGACACGCTCCCCGGCGGGACGCTCGCCGAGGACCTGGACCTGCTGGACAAGCTGACGGACGACCAGTTCGTGGACGCGGGCATGGAGTTCGTCTGCACCCCCGGCTACGACTCGCGGAAGCGTGACGTGCTGTCCGACCCGGAGACGCGCCGGCTCGCCCTGGAACTGGCCGCCGCGCGGGGGCCGCGGCAGGTGCGGTTCGCGCAGCGGCTGCTGGCGGACCCGCCGGGTGTGCGGGCCTGGCTGCGTCGGTTCCTGGAGGACTGCGACGAGGCGTTCTTCGCCGAGACCTGGTCCCGGCTGCGCCACACCCTCGCCGGGGACGCCCGCCACAAGACCGAACTGCTGCGGCACAAGGGGCCCGCCGAGGCGCTGGGTGCCGTCTCCCCGTCGATCGCCCTGGACGAGGCGGCGGCGCGGGTCACCGTGGACAAGCTGGTCGAGAGCCGGACGGCCACGGAGGACGGCGGCCTTCTCCTCGTCCCGACCAGCCTGGGCCGCCCCCATCTGACGGTCCTGCACCGGTTCGGCTGGCAGCCGGTGCTCCAGTACCCGGTCGGTGCCGCCGAGCCCGCCGCCCCGCCCTCGGTCGAGCAGCTCGCCCTGCGCATGACCGCCCTGTCCCACCCCGTCCGGATGCGCCTGTGCCGCAACCTCGCCCGCAGCGCGTACACCACGGGCGAGCTGGCCCAGATGCTGGGCGTGACGGCGCCGGAGATATCCCGGCACCTCGCCGTCCTGAAGAAGGCGGGCCTCCTCACCACCCGCCGCCGCGGCCGGTACGTACTGCACCAGCTGGACGTGACGGTGGTGGCCCGCCTCGGCAGCGACTTCCTGGAAGGGCTGCTGCGGTAGGCGGGGGCGACTTTCTGGAAGGGCTGCTGCGGTAGGCGGGACGATCCGCCCCGAACAGGCTGGGCGGCCCGTGTCGGGACACCCCCGCCTCCGGCACCGCGACCGAGGAGAGCGGGCGGCGGACCATGCGGTCGGCGGGTGACTCGGTGGGTCAGCCGTGTCCGCCTGCTCGGACCAGGCCCGTCTCGTATGCCAGGACGACCACCTGGACGCGGTCGCGCAGGCCCAGCTTGGTGAGGATGCGGCCCACATGGGTCTTGACCGTGGCCTCGGACAGGACGAGGCGGGCGGCGATCTCACCGTTGGACAGGCCCTGGGCGACGAGGATCATCACCTCGCGCTCGCGTTCGGTGAGCCGCTCCAGCTCCTTGTGCTGAGGGTCGGCCGTACCCGGCAGCATCGGCGCGAACCGGTCGAGCAGGCGCCGGGTGGTGGACGGCGCCACGACCGCGTCGCCGCTGTGCACGGAACGGATCGCGGCCAGCAGTTCACCCGGCGGCACGTCCTTGAGCATGAAACCGGAGGCGCCCGCCTTCAGCCCGGAGAACGCGTACTCGTCGAGGTCGAAGGTGGTCAGGATGAGCACCTTCGGCGGGTTCGGCTCGGCGCAGATACGGCGGGTGGCCTCGACGCCGTCCAGCTTCGGCATCCGGACGTCCATGAGGACCACGTCCACGGCCGTCGACCGCACCACCTGCAGGGCCTCGACGCCGTCACCCGCCTCGGCCACGACCTCCATGTCCGGCTGGGCCGCCAGCACCATCCGGAACCCGGTGCGCAGCAGCACCTGGTCGTCGACGAGCATCACGCGGATCGCCATCGGGTCCTCTTCCGTGTCCGTGGGGGTGGTCGTGGCGTGCCGTCCGTGACAGGTGTCAGCCGGGGGCACGACCGTGTCAGTGTGCGGGCTTGAGCGGCAGGAGGGCGCTGATCCGGAAGCCGCCACCGGGCCGGGGACCCGCGTCGAGCGTGCCGCCGACCATACCGACGCGCTCGCGCATCCCGATCAGGCCGTGCCCCTGGCCGTCGACGCCGCCCTCCTCGTACAGCTCGTGCGGGGCGCCCTTGCCGTCGTCCTCGACGAGCAGACCGAGCCCGTCGTCGAAGTACACCAGCCGGACGCTCGCACCCGCGTTCGGGCCGCCGTGCTTGCGGGTGTTGGTCAGGGCCTCCTGGACGATGCGGTACGCCGTCAGCTCCACCCCGCTGGGCAGCGGGCGCGGGGTGCCCTCGATCTTGAAGTCGACGGGCAGCCCGGCGGTGCGGCACTGCTCCACGAGGTCGTCGATCTGCTCGACGTCCGGCTGCGGGACGTACTCGCCGACCTCCTGGTGCTCGCCGGTGCGCAGGACGCCCAGCAGGCGGCGCATCTCGGCGAGGGCCTGGCGGCCGGTGGAGGAGATGGTCTCCAGGGCCTTCTTCGCCTGGTCGGGGGCGGCGTCCAGGACGTAGGCGGCGCCGTCGGCCTGGACGACCATCACCGACACGTTGTGCGCGACGACGTCGTGCAGTTCACGGGCGATCCGGGCGCGCTCGGCGGCGACCGCGACCTTGGCCTGCGCCTCGCGCTCCTTCTCCAGACGGGCGGCGCGCTCCTCCAGCTGGGCGAAGTACGCCCGGCGGGTGCGCAGCGAGTCGCCGAGCACCCAGGCGAGGGCGAACGGCACCGTCAGGATGATCGCGAGCACGGCGTTGCCCAGCATGCCCACCTGCTCGTCGTCCCACCGCATCTGCGCCAGCGGCGCCGCGCACAGACCTCCGGCCAGGGCGAACCGCGAGGCCCAGCGGGCGCCGTTCGCCGCGACCGTGTAGATGACCACCAGCATCGCGAAGTCGGCCGGGATCATGGGCACGTCGAAGAACAGTTGCGCGATGCCCGCGGCGGCGGCCAGCACCAGCATCTTCTCCGGCATACGCCGACGCAGGGCGACCGACAGGCAGAGGGCCAGCGTGATCGGCACGAGCGCGGAATCGGTCGCGCCCACCGCGTAGTCGGAGTGGATCGGTCCGCCCAGCACGGACATCCCGAGCAGGATGAAGGCCCAGAAGGCGTCGACCCATGTCGGGTGCCTGCGGAGGAAGTCATAGAGGCGCTGCACGTAACCCAGCGTAGGGAAGCGCGCGGCACGGCGGGGTCAACCGGAGGGCCGATCCATGACAGGGCCAAGTACTCCCCAAGGTGGAGGCGGCATAGCCTCTGGCGGCGAGGGATCATCTGAAGGCCCGGGAGGGTACGTGGTGTACGACCGCGGGTGGCGGTCCTGGCGCGCGGCCACCGAGGAGGCGCTGTACGGGGCCCACGGCTTCTACCGGCGACCGGAGGGGCCCGCCGGGCACTTCCGGACCTCCGTGCACGCGTCCGCGCTCTTCGCGGGGGCCGTGGCGCGGCTGCTGTGCCGCGTCGACGAGGCACTCGGGGGGCCGCGCGAACTGGCGTTCGTGGACATGGGCGCGGGGCGGGGCGAACTGGTCGGCGCGGTCCTGGCCGCGCTCCCCGCGGACGTGGCGGACCGCACGCGCGCGTACGCCGTCGAGATCGCCGAGCGGCCGGACGGTCTGGATCACCGCATCGAGTGGCGCGCGAAGCCGCCGGAGCGGATCACCGGGCTGCTGTTCGCCAACGAGTGGCTGGACAACGTGCCGGTGGACGTCGTGGAGGTGGACGCGGCGGGCACGGCCCGGCTGGTCCTGGTGCGCGCGGACGGCGGGGAACGGCTCGGGGAGGCGGTCGGCGGCGAGGAGGCGGCCTGGCTGGAGCGGTGGTGGCCGGTGGCCGGCGAGGAGGGGCTGCGGGCGGAGATCGGGCTGCCCCGGGAGCGTGCCTGGGCCTCGGCGGTCGCGGGCGTCGAACGGGGCCTCGCGGTCGCCGTCGACTACGCGCACCTCGCGGACGCCCGGCCGCCGTTCGGGACGCTGACCGGCTTCCGGGAGGGCCGGGAGACGACGCCCGTGCCGGACGGTTCGTGCGACATCACCGCCCATGTCGCCCTGGACGCCTGCGCGCTGCCGGGAGCGCGGCTGCTGACCCAGCGCGCCGCGCTGCGCGCCCTCGGCGTCACCGCCGGGCGCCCCCCGCTGTCCCTGGCGGCAACGGACCCCACGGCTTACGTCCGCGCCCTCGCGGCCGCCGGCGAGGCCGCCGAACTCACCGCGCCGGGCGGCCTCGGCGACTTCGGCTGGCTGATCCAGCCGGTGGGCATCCCGGACCCGTTGGAGGCCGACCGCGCGGGGTAGCGCTACGCCGCTTCGTACCGCTTGCCTGTCCCTACTTGTCGATGTCTCCCACCACGAAGAACATCGACCCCAGGATCGCCACCATGTCGGCCACCAGGGTCCCCGGCAGCAGTTCGGTGAGGGCCTGGATGTTGTTGTACGAGGCCGAGCGGAGCTTCAGCCGGTACGGGGTCTTCTCGCCCTTGCTGACGAGGTAGTAGCCGTTGATGCCGAGGGGGTTCTCGGTCCAGGCGTAGGTGTGGCCCTCGGGTGCCTTGAGGACCTTGGGGAGGCGCTGGTTGATCGGGCCGGGCGGCAGCTCGGCGAGACGGTCCAGGCAGGCGTCGGCGAGGGCGAGGGAGACATGGGTCTGCTCCAGCAGGCACTCGAAACGGGCGAGACAGTCGCCCTCGTCGCGGGTGACGACCTTGAGGACGTCCTGGAGCTCCCCGTACGCCAGGTACGGCTCGTCGCGCCGCAGGTCGAAGTCGACCCCGGACGCGCGGGCGATCGGCCCGCTCACCCCGTACGCGTGCACGGCCCGGGGGGACAGGACGCCCACGTCACGGGTACGGCCCCGGAAGATCTCGTTGCCCAGGACGAGGTCGTCGAAGACGCCCATGCGGGAGCGGACGTCCGCGACGGCGGCACGCGCGCGTGCGGTCCAGCCCGCCGGGAGGTCCTCCTTGAGGCCGCCGACGCGGTTGAACATGTAGTGCATGCGCCCGCCGGAGATCTCCTCCATGACGTTCTGGAGCTCCTCGCGCTCCCGGAACGCGTAGAACACGGCGGTGATGCCGCCGAGCTCCAGCGGGTACGAGCCGAGGAACATCAGATGGTTCAGGACCCGGTTCAGCTCGGCGAGGAGCGTACGCATCCAGACCGCCCGCTCCGGAACCTCCATGCCGAGCATGCGTTCGACGCCGAGGACGACGCCCAGCTCGTTGGAGAAGGCGGAGAGCCAGTCGTGGCGGTTGGCGAGCATGATGATCTGGCGGTAGTCGCGCGCCTCGAAGAGCTTCTCCGCGCCGCGGTGCATATAGCCGATCACCGGCTCCGCGTGCGTGATGCGCTCGCCGTCGAGGACGAGCCGCAACCGCAGCACACCGTGCGTGGACGGGTGCTGCGGTCCGATGTTCAGCACCATGTCCGTGCTCTCGGCGGCACCGCCGATACCGACCGTCGTCTGTCTGGTCTCCGTCGGAGGAGTCATGGACACAGTCTGTCGTACGTACGCTGGCGGAATGGAGACGGGGACCGTGGAGGACGGCGCCGAGCGGGCGCAGGGCGAGCCGGTGTGGACGGGACTGCCGCGCGGGCTGCTTCGGATGAGACGACTGCTGCTGGTGGTGTGGCTGGGCTCGGTCACCCTCGGTACGGCGGTCCTGCTGGGCTGGCTGGCCGGCCCCGGATGGGCGGCGTTCGCGCTGCTGCCGCTGGGCCTGCTGCTGTGGGGCTGGCCGATGCTGGGGCGCAACTGGCGCTCCTGGCGGTACGCGGAACGGGCCGACGACCTGCTGATCAGCCGGGGGGTGCTGTGGCGTGAGGAGACGGTGGTGCCGTATGGGCGCATGCAGTTGGTCGAGGTGACCTCCGGCCCGGTCGAACGGCACTTCGGGCTGGCGAGCGTGCAGCTCCACACGGCCGCGGCCGCCACCGACGCCCGGATCCCCGGCCTCGACCCCGAGGAGGCGGAACGCCTGCGCGACCGGCTGACCCAACTCGGCGAGGCCCGATCGGCGGGGCTGTGACCGTGCCGACCCCTGGCGCCGACGACGCCGTGAGCACGACGAGGGACACGCCGGCCGACGCGGAGGAGCGGCCCGCTGAGGCCGGTGGCCCGCCGAGCACGGTGGGCGAGGAGATCTCCGGCGGAGCCCAGGCGGCCGTCGTGGAGCAGCGGCTGCATCCGGTGACGCCGTTGCGGCGGGCCTGGGCACCGGTGGCCGTGGTCATCGGCTGGGCGGCGCACGATCCCGACGGCGCCCAGCGCCAGCTCACCCGGCTGGATCCGTCGACCCTTCTGCTCGGGCTGGCCGTGCTGGTGCCGGCTGCCGCCCTCTACGGCTTTCTGACCTGGTGGTTCACCCACTTCGCGGTGACCGAGAGCGAGCTGCGCATCCGTACCGGCCTGCTGTTCCGCCGTACCGCGCACATCCGCCTCGAACGCATCCAGGCCGTCGATGTCACCCGGCCCCTGCTGGCCCGGATCGCGGGCGTCGCGAAACTCCGACTCGACGTCGTCGGGACCGACAAGAAGGACGAGCTGGCGTACCTGGGCGAGGGCACCGCCCGCGCGCTGCGGGCCGAACTCCTCGCCCGCGCGGCCGGTTTCGCCCCCGACACCGCGCAGGACGTCGGTGAGGCGCCCGCACGGCAGCTGCTGAAGGTCCCGCCGGGCGTCCTGGCCGTCTCCCTGGTGCTCACCGGCGCCACCTGGGGGACCCTGGTGGCGGCGGTCGTCGTGCCCTCGGTGCTGTGGATCACCACGGAGAGCCTGTGGACGGTCCTCGCGACCGCGCTGCCGCTGCTCGGCGCGGCCGGGGCGAGCAGCGTGGGCCGGTTCGTCGCCGAGTACGACTGGACCGTGGGCGAGTCCCCGGACGGCCTCCGCATCGACCACGGGCTCCTCGACCGCGCGCACGAGACGGTTCCGCCAGGCCGCGTGCAGACCGTACGGATCGTGGAGCCGCTGCTGTGGCGGCGGCGCGGATGGGTCCGGGTCGAGCTGGACGTTGCCGGGTCCTCGAACTCCGTGCTCATACCGGTCGCGCCGCGCGAGGTCGCCGAGTCCGTGATCGCCCGGGTGCTGCCGGGGGTGAACGTCCCGGACACCACGGCGCTCGTACGGCCGCCGGCGCGGGCGCGGTGGTGCGTGCCGCTGTGGTGGAAGGGGTACGGGCTCGCCGTCACCGACACGGTGTTCGCCTCGCGGGAGGGCCTGCTGCGGAGGCGGTTGGCGCTGGTGCCGCACGCCAAGGTGCAGAGCGTACGGCTGGCGCAGGGGCCCTGGGAGCGGTTCAAGGGTGTCGCCGACGTCCATGTCGACACCGGCGCGAACAAGACGGTGACCGCCCGTCTGCGCGACGCCCACGAGGCGGCGGCACTCCTGCACGCCCAGGCCGAACGCTCCCGAACGGGACGGCGGGAGGCGCTGCCGGACAGGTGGATGGCGTAGGGCTCCGGGGCCGGACCACGAACGCCGGAAACACCGAGGCCGCCCAGCGCGTGGCGTGGGCGGCCTCGGGGTGCCGGCCGGTGTTGACCGGCGTCGACCGGTGTTGATGGGTGTTGACGGGTGTTGACCGGCAGGGTTGGACCCGGTGGCGTCAGGACGCCGCTGTCCGCAGCCCCTGGAGGTCGATCTGCTCCGTCTCGTCGTGGGCCGTGAGGTCGATGACCTGGCTCACCCCACGGGCCGCCTCGTCCATGCGCTTGAACTGCGCCTCGGACTCGGCCTTGTGCAGCGCGAGCGCCTCCTGCCCGACCACGTCGGCGAGGTCCTCGTTCTGCACGGCCTCGATCACGTCCGACTCCTTCTGCGTACCGAAGAAGTCGAACCCTCCCTCGACCGCCGTCCGCCGCATCGGCGCCGCCGGTACGTAGGCCACGGCGGTCGGCACGGTGAAGTGACCGGTCGGCCGCGCCGACGGCGGCGCGGGCCGCACGGGCTCGGGCGCCAGCTCCGACTGCGCGGGGACGGGCGCGGCCGGAACGGGGGCCGCCGGTGCGGGAGCCGCCGGGGCGGGCTGGGCGGCCGCGTGCTCATGCCCGTCGACCGCCCCCGGCTTCCCCGCCGGGTCGTCCTCCTCGGCGGACACCACGGGCACCCGCTCCGCCGCCGTGTCGCCCTCGGCGGAACGTCCCTGCCGGGTGCCACCGCCGTTCGGCCCGTCCGGGTCGTCCTCCGGCGAACCGCCCTTGCCGGAACCATCCTTCACGGGCAGCACCTTGGCGGTCTCGTCCCCGGCCGCACCACCGGACTCACGCCTGTCGCCGGCCCCACCCGAGGGGACGGCCTGACCCGGCTGGCCGGACCGGCCCGGCTCGGCGGGCTCGGCGGACTCGGCGGGCTCGGCGGGCTCGGCGGACTCGACGGACGCGGCGACAGCCTCGGCGCCGACCTGGTCCTGGTCCTGGGACTGGTCCCGGTCCTGGCCCTCGTCGGCGTCATCCCCGTCCGTGTCGTCGGCCCCCTCGGCCTGGGCTCCCGCCGGGTTCTCGTCGCCGGTCCCCGTCTCGGCGTCGACCATGACGTCCGCGTCGCTCTCCGCACCGGAGCCGCTCTCCGCCCCCGCCTTCACCGCGGTCCCGGTCCCGGTCCCGGCTCCGGTCTCGCCCTCGGCCGCGTCCTTCGCCGCCCCCCGCTGGGTGATGATCCGCTCCAGCGCCGAGTTCGCCCGCAGCCACAGCGAGGAACCAGCGGGCGAGAACACCCCGGACGCGGGCTTCCCGCCCTCGCCCGCCACGTCATCGGCGTCGAGGTCGACGTCGGCACCGGCACCGGCACCGGCACCGGCACCGGCACCAACCGCTCCCGTACCCCCGCGCGTCCCCCAAGGCGCCCCCGTGGCCGGAACTCCCTGCGGCGGCACCGGCGAGGCGTGGCCCCCGCCGCCGGCCGTCAGTTCCCGCGCCCCCTCCGGGACCGTCGCCTCGATCTCCAGCAGGCGGCGGCCCTCCAGGGCGCTGGCCCGCTCGGTCTCGGCGGTGGCGTACCGGCGCAGCAGCGCGGCGTGTTCGTTGCGGAGGTTCGCCAACTCGGCGCGCTTGGCGCGGAGCTTGTGCTCCAACTTGGTGCGCAGCTCGCGGGACTCCTCCAGGTCCGTCTCCAGTTCGGCGACCCGCTCCTCGTGGCGCCACTCGTCGCTCGCACGCGCGCGCGTGAGGTCGGCGACGCGTTTGCCCGCCTCGACGTCCCAGCGGCGCATGACCGCGGCGCCCACGGCCGCCGTGGCCGCGGCGAGCGCCGCGAGGACCCTGAGCACCGCCGGCTCGGAGAACACCCAGGGCCCGAGGGCGCAGACGAGCGAGACGCCTGCGATCGCCGTGGGGGGCAGCAGCCTGTGCAGAGGCGGTGAATGGCGGTGACGTCCACGTGGCATGGCCAGAAACTTACCGCGCGTAGGCGAATCATGGTGCCCCGGGCCGTAAAAACTCAGCCGTCCCGCTCAGCTCTCACAAGCCCTCACAGGCTTGCCCACCACCAGGGCACCCTTGCGCCCACCGGCGGCTCCTCTACTCGATCAACTCCCTTCTTTCCAGATATGCCTTGGCCACATCACGCTCATTCACCCCCCGCGCAATTCCCCGGAATTGCCGACCGGCCCGAAGCCCGCGCCTCACCCTCCCGGGCCCCGCCCCTCCCCGTCCCCGGACCCCGCCCCTCACCGTCCCCGGACACTGCCCTTCGCCGTCCCCGGACCCCGCCCCTCACCGGTCGCTGAGCCGTCCGCTGATCCACTGCAACGTCGCCGGAATCTCCCGGCGCCACGTGTTGAAGTTGTGGCCGCCGCTGTCGAGGATGATCGACGAGATCCGCGTCGGCTGCTTCTCCTCCGCCAGCGCGATGAAGTCCAGCGTGGCCCGGTAGTTGGTCTCCCCCTGTTTGCTGCTGGTGACCAGGAGAGAGGTGTCGGGCGCCGGCCGGTGCTTGAGGTACCAGAACAGATCGGCCTCGTTCCGAAGCGTCTTGTTCCCCTGGAATAGATCGCCGGTGGTCGGGTCGATCGGCGCCTTGTAGTACGGCGACAGTCCGGCGCCGGCGGCGTACGTCCCTGGGTGGTGGACCGCGAGCTTCAGCGCGCAGTACCCGCCCGTGGAGTCACCGATGACGCCCCAGCTGCCGGGCTTCCTGCCGACCCGGTAGTGATGGCCGACCGCGTCCGGCAGGTCCCGGGCGAAGAACGTCTCGGTCTGCGGCCCGCCCGGTACGTCCACGCACTCGGTGTCGCGCGGCGGCGCCACGGTCGGCCGCAGCATGACCAGGATCATGGGCTGCGCCGTGCCGTCGCGGGACAGCGCGTGGGCCGTCTGCGGGAAGTGCAGCCCCTTCATGAGCGCCTCGGCGGTGCCCGGGTAGCCGGTGAGGACGACGGCGGCCGGGAAGCTGCGGGTGCGGTACCGGGGCTGGAAGTACTCCGGCGGCAGATAGACGTACGCCGGGCTGGCGATCCGTGAGGTGCGGCCCACGATCTCCACTTTCTGGATCTGACCGCCGACCTCCGGCCGGCCGCCGCCCTTCACGTTCACCTGCTGGGTGTCGAGGACACGCAACGGACCGCCGGTCCGGGCGTCGTCGTGGTCGACGACCACCCCCGGGGCGGTCTCCTGCCCGAAGAGGTCGGCCCAACTGGCGTAGAACCCGAAGGCCTGGTTCGTGCCGAGGCCGATCGCCGCGAAGAGCACGACCTGCGTGGCCAGCAGCGCGCCGATCCGTCCGCACACCGCCCGCCAGCCCCGCCGTGCCAGCTTCGGCCACAGCCACACCGTTCCGACGAACAGCAGCACGGCGGACATCACCGCCAGCACCAGCACTGTGTCGCTCGTAAGACCCATCGGGTTGTCCCCCGCCGTTCTTTCTTTGCCTGTCTTTCCCTGCCCTTTGGTTCAGCTTTCCGATGGAGAGTGAACCTCCGTGGCCAAGCCACCGTCCTAGAGGGCGCAATGTCGCCGGATGCCGGAAAAGGCACCGGATCCAAGGTCTCTCGCGGAACTATGGGATGCGATGTCTGTCAGGACAGATGGGGAAATGTCGGGTGGGGTTCCGGTCCGTTCGGGCCGACTCCCCCTGAGCGCCGCTCGCCGCGCACGCGGTCTGCTGCGCGGGCCGCGCCCCGAGGCGGTGCCCGCGCTGGTCGCCCGGGCCTGCACGCTCGTCGGACTCGTGGACGTCGCCGCCGGCGTGTTCCCCCGCTTCCGGCACAGCCGTATGCACGCGCTGGCGGAGGTACTGCCGGGCGCCCTGGGCCCGTTCGCCGCGGCGATGTCGCTGAGTGTCGGGGTCCTCCTCCTGCTGCTCGCCCATGGGCTGCGGCGGCGCAAGCGCCGTGCCTGGCGCGCGGCCGTCGTGCTGCTCCCGGCCGGGGCGATCGCCCAGTTCACCTACCGCCACTCGATCGTCGGCGTCCTGGTCTCCCTGGCGCTGTTCGTCCCGCTGCTGCGCCACCGCGACGAGTTCCGTGCCCTGCCCGACCCCACCAGCCGCTGGCGGGCGCTCGCCAACTTCATGCTGATGGGCACCGGTTCGATCCTCCTCGGCCTGGTCGTCGTCAGCGCCCACTCCGGGCGCATGGTGGGCGACCCGAGCCTCGCCGACCGGCTCGAACACGTCATCTACGGCCTCTTCGGCTTCGAGGGCCCGGTCGCCTACGCCGGCAACACCTCCTGGACGGTCGCCTTCTCCCTGGGCGCCCTCGGTCTGCTGACCGCCATCACCACCATCTACCTCGCCTTCCGCCCCGAGCACCCGGCGGCCCGCCTCACCTCCGACGACGAGGCGCGGCTGCGCGCCCTGCTGGCCAGGCACGGCGGCCGCGACTCCCTCGGCCACTTCGCGCTTCGCCGGGACAAGGCGGTCGTGTTCTCACCGAGCGGCAAGGCAGCGGTGACGTACCGCGTGGTCTCCGGGGTGATGCTCGCCAGCGGCGACCCGATCGGCGACGTCGAGGCATGGCCCGGCGCCATCGAACGCTTCATGGACGAGGCCAAGGCCCACTCCTGGACCCCCGCCGTCATGGGCTGCTCCGAGACCGGCGCCGAGGTGTGGACCCGCGAGACCGGACTCGACGCCCTCGAACTGGGTGACGAGGCGGTGGTGGACGTCGCGGATTTCTCCCTCGCCGGACGCGCGATGCGCAACGTGCGTCAAATGGTGAAGCGCATCGAGCGCCTGGGTTACGAAACCCGGGTACGGCGCGTCCGTGACCTCGGCGAGGCCGAGCTGGACCGGATCCGCCGCGCCGCCGAGGACTGGCGCGGCACCGACACCGAGCGCGGCTTCTCCATGGCACTGGGCCGCATCGGCGACCCGGACGACGGCGACTGCCTGATCGCCACCGCCCACAAGGCCGACGAGACGCCCGGCCCCTACGGCGACCTGAAGGCCGTGCTCCACTTCGTGCCCTGGGGGCCCGACGGCGCCTCCCTCGACCTGATGCGCCGCGACCGCTCCGCGGACCCCGGCATGAACGAACTCCTCATCGTCGCGGCCCTCCAGGCGGCCCCCCGCCTGGGCGTCCAACGTGTCTCCCTGAACTTCGCGATGTTCCGCTCGGCCCTGGCCCGCGGCGAGAAGATCGGCGCGGGCCCCGTCCTGCGCGCCTGGCGCGGTCTGCTCGTCTTCCTGTCCCGCTGGTTCCAGATCGAGTCGCTGTACAAGTTCAACGCCAAGTTCCGCCCCCGCTGGGAACCCCGCTTCGTGGTCTACGCCGCCTCCCGCGACCTGCCGCGCATCGGCCTGGCCGCCATGCAGGCCGAGGGCTTCGTCAACCTGGCCCTCCCCCGCGTCCTCCGTCGCCGCCCCAGGCCCCCGGCCCCCTGCGCCCACGCCGGCCGCCACCCCGACCTGAACGAGACAACGGCCCAACCGGTCTGACCCACCCCCACGCCCCACCCCGAACAGCCTGAGCGAGAGCCCCCGACCACCCCGTGCCGGGGGGCTCTCGCTCAGGTCGTCAGAGGATCGACGGGGTCAGGCGGCCCGCGCCGCGCCCCCGTTGGTGTCGTCGTCCTCCGGGAGCTTGCACACGCGCTCCAGGAAGAAGGCGGCCGCTATGACGCCGATACCCGCGAGGACGGAGAAACCGGCGTAGATGGCCTGGTCGCGGCGGGCCGGCACCTCCAGCGACTCCAGGAGGAAGACCCCCACCCCGCCGTACATCCCGCAGACGAGGGCGGCGACGAGGGCGCTGGCCTGGCCGAAGACGACGGCGCGGGCGGCCATCAGGGGGTCGACCCCCTTGGCGCCGGGCTGCCGCTCCCGCTGGGCCTTGAGCCGGCTGCGGATGGAGAGCGCGGTGGCGGTGAGGACGACGGCGATCAGGGCGAGGACGATGGGCGCGGCCAGCGGCACGCTCGGCAGCGTGCCCACCGAGTTCCACAGCCGGGCCCCGGCCCAGGACAGCACCCCCGCCACGACGAACACCGTGGCCAGCGTCCTGATGCGCAGCTCTTTCACGATGCCCTTTCGACGAGCCTGGTGGTCCACGGACACCGGGACCCAGGGGCGTCGGACGGTCGGTCCGAGCGAGGGTCCCGGCGGCGTCGGGTGACGAGCCCGACCCGGTAGACCTTAACGACTACTCGGGCAGGTGGAGTTCCAGGTCGGCGCGGGGCGACACGCCTTCGCGGGTGAGGTCGTCGAGGAGCCGGGCCACCGGACCGCGCCCGGCGAGCTGTGCCTCGGGCTCCACGTCGTGCCAGGGCGCGAGGACGAACGCCCGCTCATGGGCGCGCGGGTGCGGCAGGGTCAGTACGGGGTCGTCGGAGACCACGTCGGCGTAGGCGACGATGTCCACGTCCAGCGTGCGCGGCCCCCACCGCTCGTCGCGGACCCGGTGGAACGCCTCCTCGACGGCCTGGGCCCGCTCCAGGAGGGACGACGGGGGCAGGGTGGTCTTCAGGACGACGACCGCGTTGAAGTACGACGGCTGGCTGCCCGGCGCGACACCCCACGGCTCGGTCTCGTACACCGGCGAGACGGCCTTGACGCGGACGCCGGGTGTGTCCTCCAGCGCGTCGATGGCGCCCTGCAGGTTCTCCAGACGGTTGCCCAGATTGGAGCCGAGGGAGATCACGGCGCGCCGGGGGTTCTGAAGGGTCGTGTCGGCCTCGTCCACCTGGCGCACCACGGAGGCGGGCACCGGCTGGACGGTCGGGTCGCTCTGACCCCCGGTGAAGAACGCGGTCATACTCGGCTCCGGGTGATGGTGACGGTCACGTCGTCGAAGGGGACGGTGATCGGGGCGTTCGGCTTGTGGACGCTCACCTCGACCTCCTGGACCCCCTCGTGCCCGAGGCAGGCCCGGGCGATGCGCTCGGCGAGGGTCTCGATGAGGTTCACCGGCTCGCCCTCGACGAGGGCGACGACCTCCTCCGCCACGATTCCGTAGTGCACGGTCTTCGTCAGGTCGTCGTCGGCGGCGGCCGGTCGGGTGTCCAGGCCCAGCGTGAGGTCCACGACGAAGGTCTGGCCCTCCTCGCGTTCGTGCGGGAACACCCCGTGGTACCCCCGGGCCCTCAGGCCGCGCAGCGCGACACGATCCACGCGAATCACTCCTGCAATCGTCGGTATCGGCCGGTGTCCTCCGGGTGCGGTCGGCACACCGGCCACCTCGAATCTACCTGCAGGCACTGACAGCGCCTGCCCGGGTAAGGCCGCGCCCACTCCCTGAGGGGAAGGGTTCACCGGGCGTTTCCCGCAGGGAACACCATGGCTCACGGGCAGGGCGCCGCCCATACCCGCACGGCCGTGTTCCCCGTCACGTCACGGCCCGTCCGCCGGCGCCCGCCAGCCGCCCGTGCGCCCTCCGTCCGTCAGGAGGGTGACTCCTCGCCCTCGTCGTCGGAGGACTCGGTGAGGACGGGAGAGGCGTGGTGGGACCAGAGCCGCCAGCCGTCCGCCGTACGGCGGAACACATTCGTGGCGACGACCAGCTGCCCGACGAGCGGCCCCAGCTCGTCGCTGCCGTCCGGTGCAGGCGCGCCGCTGAGGATGTTCTCGGTGCAGGTCACCAGCGCGGTGTCCCCGGTGACGGAGACATGCACGTCGGTGAGGAAGAACTGGATGTACTCGGTGTTCGCCATGATCAGCGCGTACGACCGCAGCACCTCCCCGCGGCCGGTGAGCACCGGCCAGCCGGGGTGCACGCAGGAGATCACGCCCGTCTCGGCGGGGTCGTGGTACTCCTCGTCCACGCCCAGGTCGGCGGGGTCCAGCCAGAGCGAGGAGAGCGTCTCGAAGTCGCCCTGCTCCATCGCCTCGTAGAACGCCGTGTTGGCGAGTTCGACCTGCTCGACGTCGGTGTGGGCGGAACTCACCGCTCCCGGGCCCCTTCGATCGCGCGGGCGACGCGGACGGCGTCGGCGGTGGCGCGCACCTCGTGCACGCGGACGGCCCAGGCGCCCTGCTGGGCGGCGATGGCCGAGACGGCGGCGGTGGCGGCGTCGCGTTCCCGCGCGGGCGGCGGTGACCCCTCGGGCCCGGCCAGCACCCGCCCGAGGAACCTCTTGCGGGAGGCGGCGACCAGCAGGGGGTGGCCGAGCCCGTGCAGGCGGTCGAGGTGGGCGAGCAGCGCGAGATCGTGCTCGGCGTCCTTGGAGAAGCCGAGTCCAGGGTCGACGATGACGCGGTCGGGGGCGACACCACCCTCCAGAACGGCCTCCACGCGCGCGTGCAGTTCGTCCACCACCTCGGCGACGACGTCCTCGTACACGCCTCTGACGTTGCCGCCTTCCAGGAAGCCGCGCCAGTGCATGACCACGAAGGGGGCGCCGGCGTCGGCGACGACCGGGATCATGGCGGGGTCGGCGAGACCGCCGCTGACGTCGTTCACGAGGGCCGCACCGGCCGCCAGTGCCTGCTCGGCGACGGAGGCGCGCACGGTGTCCACGGAGACGGTGACGCCTTCGGAGGCCAGGCCCCGCACGACGGGGACGACCCGGCGCAGTTCCTCGCTCTCGTCGACGCGGGTGGCGCCCGGGCGGGTCGACTCACCGCCCACGTCGACCAGGTCGGCGCCTTCCGCGACCAGCTCCAGTCCGTGCTTGACGGCCGCCGTGGTGTCGAACCAGCGGCCGCCGTCGGAGAAGGAGTCCGGGGTGACGTTCACGACGCCCATGACCGCGCAGCGGTCCCACGGGGGCATGCCAGCCACTAGGCCGCGCCGGTTCAGCTCGCTCATGCGACAAGCGTAGGCCCCCGGGCGCGGGCCGTGGTCAGCCGCTCCCGCCGCCGGGACCGGTCAGCGGGCCATGATGAGGCTCATCGCCTCGTTCCGGGTGGCGGCGTCCCGCAGCTGGCCGCGCACCGCCGACGTGAGGGTCTTGGCGCCGGGCTTGCGGATGCCCCGCATCGACATGCACATGTGCTCGCACTCCACGACCACGATCACACCGCGCGGTTCCAGGATCTCCATCAGCGAGTCGGCGATCTGCGTGGTGAGTCGTTCCTGCACCTGCGGGCGGCGGGCGTAGACGTCCACGAGGCGGGCCAGCTTGGACAGCCCGGTGATCTTTCCACTGGTGGCCGGGATGTACCCCACATGAGCGACGCCCCGGAACGGGACCAGATGATGCTCACATGTCGAGTACACCTCGATGTCCTTCACGAGCACCATCTCGTCGTGCCCGATGTCGAACGTCGTGGTCAGCACGTCCTCGGGCTTCTGCCACAGCCCCGCGAAGATCTCCCTGTACGCACGCGCCACCCGCGCCGGCGTCTCCCTGAGCCCCTCCCGGTCCGGGTCCTCCCCGACCGCGATCAGCAGCTCTCGTACGGCGTTCTCGGCGCGCTTCTCGTCGAACTCGCCGATGGTGCCCTCGCCGTCCAGCGTCACGGGGTCGGTCATGTGGTGCCTCGCTCCTGCAGCCTGTGACGCGTGCGGCTGACGCGTCTGTTTACGGCCATATGACAGTGCCGCGCCCCCCAGGCTAAAACCAGGGGGGCGCGGCATCCATTCCGGGCCTGGTGAGGCGGCCGCGGCCGGGAGCGGTGGCTTCCGGTGGCCGGATCTCATCGGGTGGGCGTCAGCTCTCGGGACGCTCCTCCGGGGTCGGCTCGACGGTGGACTTGGCGGTGATCGCCGGCGTCGCGCCGTTGGCGCCGTTCGTCAGTGCGAGCTCCTTGGGGGAGAGCACCGGCGGACGGGTGGAGGGGGTGCGGCGGGAGGAGCCGGTCCAGGCGGGCCGGGGCGGACGCTTGACGATGGGGGCGAAGATCTCGGCGATCTCCTCCTTGCCCAGCGTCTCCTTCTCCAGCAACTGGAGCACCAGGTTGTCGAGGACGTCGCGGTTCTCGACCAGGATCTCCCAGGCCTCGTTGTGCGCGTTCTCGATGAGCTTCTTGACCTCTTCGTCCACGAGCGCGGCGACCTCTTCCGAGTAGTCGCGCTGGTGAGCCATCTCACGGCCGAGGAACGGCTCGGTGTTGTCGCCGCCGAACTTGATGGCGCCGAGACGCTCGGTCATGCCGTACTGGGTGACCATCGCGCGGGCCAGGTTGGTGGCCTTCTCGATGTCGTTCGCGGCGCCGGTGGTCGGGTCGTGGAAGACCAGTTCCTCGGCGGCGCGGCCGCCCAGCATGTAGCCGAGCTGGTCGAGCATCTCGTTGCGGGTGGTCGAGTACTTGTCCTCGTCCGGCAGGACCATCGTGTAGCCGAGGGCACGGCCGCGGGACAGGATGGTGATCTTGTGGACCGGGTCGGAGTTCGGGGAGGCCGCCGCGACCAGGGCGTGGCCGCCCTCGTGGTACGCGGTGATCTTCTTCTCCTTGTCCGACATGATCCGGGTCCGCTTCTGCGGGCCCGCGACCACGCGGTCGATCGCCTCGTCCAGCATCTGGTTGTCGATCAGCTTCTTGTCGCTGCGGGCCGTCAGGAGGGCGGCCTCGTTCAGGACGTTGGAGAGATCGGCACCCGTCATGCCGGGGGTGCGGCGGGCGACGGCGGACAGGTCGACGTCGGGCGCGACCGGCTTGCCCTTCTGGTGGACCTTGAGGATCTCCAGGCGGCCCTGCATGTCCGGCCGGTCGACGGCGATCTGCCGGTCGAAGCGGCCGGGGCGCAGCAGCGCCGGGTCGAGGATGTCGGGGCGGTTCGTCGCGGCGATGAGGATCACGCCGCCCTTGACGTCGAAGCCGTCCATCTCGACGAGGAGCTGGTTCAGGGTCTGCTCGCGCTCGTCGTGTCCGCCGCCGAGGCCGGCGCCGCGGTGGCGGCCGACCGCGTCGATCTCGTCGACGAAGACGATCGCGGGGGCGTTCGCCTTGGCCTGCTCGAAGAGGTCGCGGACACGGGATGCACCGACACCGACGAACATCTCGACGAAGTCGGACCCGGAGATCGAGTAGAAGGGGACGCCCGCCTCGCCGGCGACGGCGCGCGCGAGGAGCGTCTTGCCGGTGCCGGGCGGGCCGTAGAGCAGGACGCCCTTGGGGATCTTGGCGCCGACGGCCTGGAACTTGGCGGGCTCCTGGAGGAACTCCTTGATCTCGTGGAGTTCCTCGACGGCCTCGTCCGCGCCGGCGACGTCGGCGAACGTCGTCTTCGGGGTGTCCTTGGTGATGAGCTTGGCCTTGGACTTCCCGAAGTTCATCACCCGGGAGCCGCCGCCCTGCATCTGGTTCATCAGGAACAGGAAGACGACGACGATGAGGACGAAGGGGAGCAGGGACAGCAGGATGCCGACGAAAGCGTTCTGCTTGGTCGGGGAGACCGTGTAGCCGTCGGGGATCTGCTTGTTCTGGTACTTGTCCTGCAGGGTGTTGGCGAGGGTGGCGCCCTGGTCGCCGATGTAGCTCGCCTGGATCTTCGAGCTGCCCTCGATCTTCTCGCCGTCCTTGAGCTGGACCTTGACGGTCTGCTCTTCGCCGGTGGTCAACTTGGCTTCTTGGACCTTGTTGTCATTGATCGCCTGGACGACCTGGCCCGTGTCCACCGTCTTGTAGCCGCCGGACGAGCCGACGACCTGCATCAACACGACCACGGCAAGGACGGCCAGCACGATCCACATGACTGGCCCACGGAAGTATCGCTTCACGTCCATCCATACGGAGCGGTGCCGCCCCGTCCCTCCTGCCATAGTGAGTTTGATAAAGACTGTTCTTCGGACGGTACCCCAGCATTGTCACCCGAAGCCGCGTAGGACCGATGGCACCTCGTCCTCGCATGCTCCAACGGCTTGAAACCTGCTGGGGTTCCCGAGCGTCTCAGTAAGACTGCCCCGTGCGCGTGACGCGGGGGCTCAGCCGCCGTAGACGTGGGGCGCGAGCGTACCGACGAACGGGAGGTTGCGGTACTTCTCGGCGTAGTCGAGGCCGTAGCCGACGACGAACTCGTTCGGGATGTCGAAGCCGACCCACTCGACGTCGATGGCGACCTTGGCGGCCTCCGGCTTGCGGAGCAGCGTGCACACCTTGAGGGAGGCGGGCTCGCGGGAGCCGAGGTTGGAGATCAGCCAGGACAGGGTCAGGCCGGAGTCGATGATGTCCTCGACGATCAGGACGTGCTTGCCCTTGATGTCGGTGTCGAGGTCCTTGAGGATCCGCACCACGCCGGAGGACTGGGTGCCCGCGCCGTAGGACGACACGGCCATCCAGTCCATGGTGACCGGGGTGGACAGCGCCCGGGCGAGGTCCGCCATGACCATCACCGCGCCCTTGAGCACGCCGACGATCAGCAGGTCCTTGCCCGCGTACTCCGCGTCGATCTTCGCTGCCAGCTCGGCCAGCTTGGCGTCGATCTCTTCCTTGGTGATGAGCACCTGCTTGAGGTCGGCACCCATGTCTTTCGCGTCCACCCGCATCACTTTCGGTCGTCCCAGGGCCGCCGCCGGACGTTCCTCCCCTGGGGGCGGGGGCCCGGTGAGGGGCCCCTTCGGCGTCCGGTTTCAGCCTTGCCGAATCACCAGTCTGCCACCCTGACGCCGGGCGACGACCCGGCCGGGGAGATTGATGGCCCCCTGGCCGCGCCATCCGGTGATGAGCCGGTCGATCTCCTCGATGTGGCGGGCGAAGAGGGAACCGGCAGGCGCACCGGCCTCGATGGCGGCGCGGCGCAGGATGCGGCGGCGTACGGCGGGCGGCAGGGCGTAGAGCTTGGCGCACTCCAGGAGGCCCGCGGCGTCGCGGACGGAGGCTTCCGCCTGGCGGGCCCAGGCGTCGAGGGCGTCGGCGTCGTCACGGGAGAGCTGGGCCGTACGGGCGAGGGCCTCGACGACGCCCTTGCCGAGGGCCTTCTCCAGGGCGGGCAGGCCCTCGTGGCGGAGTCGGGAGCGGGTGTAGGCGGGGTCGGCGTTGTGGGGGTCGTCCCAGACGGGGAGGGACTGGACCATGCAGGCCTTGCGGGCGGTCTGGCGGTCGAGTCCGAGGAAGGGGCGGCGGTAGCGGCCGCCGGCCCCCGAGACCGCGGCCATGCCGGACAGGGAGCGGATGCCGGAGCCGCGGGCGAGGCCGAGGAGGACGGTTTCGGCTTGGTCGTCGCGGGTGTGGCCGAGGAGGACGGCGCTGGCGCCGTGGCGTTCGAGGGCGGCGTCCAGGGCGGCGTAGCGGGCATCGCGGGCGGCGGCTTCGGGACCCCCGTCGCGGCCGACGGTGACGGCGACGGACTCGGCGGGGTCGAGGCCGAGTTCGCGCAGGCGCAGGACGACTTCCTCGGCGCGCAGATCGGAGCCGGGCTGGAGTCCGTGGTCGACGGTGATGCCGCCGGCGCGGATGCCGAGCTTGGGCGCCTCGAAGGCGAGGGCGGAGGCGAGCGCCATGGAATCGGCGCCGCCGGAGCAGGCCACGAGCACGAGCGGCGGGAGGGCGGGCTCGTGCGGGGTGGTCCCGGCGTCGGCGGAGACCGGGCGGGGGGCCGGGGTCCGGTCGGAGGGCGTCGGGGCGGGCACGGCCTCGGGGGGTGCGGCCGTGAGGGGCGTGGACGCCGGTCGTGCGCCGGTGAGGGGTGTCGCGCCCGGGGTGGTGAAGGCGGGCGTGCGAGGGGTGGTGTTCGTGTTGTGTTCGGTGAGGAGGTCGTGGAGTACGCGGCGCACCGCCAGGCGTATCGCCGCGACCGCGGGGTGGGGACCCATGTCCGGTTCCCTTCACGAAATTGTCGGGGGTGAGCCCGAGGTCGGTCACTCAGAGTGTGTAGATGGTGACAGAACCGGGCCGTTCCCCGAGCATTGCACGCCTACCCATGGCTCACGGTCCCTCGGACGGGTGATTGGAGGGGCGTTCGCCTGCCGTCGGCCGGATTCGTTCACCACGCTCGCGCGCGGCTCACGACTCCGCCTTGCGGTGCACCCGTGCGACCCAGTCCGCGGGTTTGGCGATCTCCGCCTTGGTCGGCAGGGTGTTCGGTGAGGTCCACACGCGGTTGAAACCGTCCATGCCGACCTGTTCGACGACGGCTCGTACGAAGCGTTCGCCGTCCCGGTACTGCCTGAGTTTGGCATCCAGACCGAGCAGCTTGCGCAGGGCGAGGTCCAGGCGTGAGGCGCCCTTCGCGCGGCGCTGCTGGAACTTCTCGCGGATCTCGGAGACCGACGGGACGACCGCGGGACCCACGCCGTCCATCACGAAGTCGGCGTGTCCCTCCAGGAGGGACATGACGGCGGTGAGACGGCCGAGGATCTCGCGCTGGGCGGGGGTCTGCACCAACTCCACGATCGAGTGACCGTCGTCGCCGACCTCTCCCTCGGGGCGTCCTCCGGCGAGTGACTGGGCGGCCTCCCGGATGCGCTCCAGGACCGTCATGGGGTCGACCTCGGTCTCCTGCAAGAACGACTGGATTTCGCCCTCGAGGTGGTCGCGCAGCCAGGGGACGGCCGTGAACTGGGTCCGGTGGGTCTCCTCGTGGAGGCAGACCCAGAGGCGGAAGTCGTGCGGCTGGACGTCGAGTTCGCGCTCGACGTGCACGATGTTCGGGGCGACCAGCAGGAGGCGGCCGCCGCCGTTCTCGCCCGCCGGGAAGTCGCGGCTGGCCGGGGCGAACGTCTCGTACTGGCCGAGGACCCGGGAGGCCAGGAACGACAGCAGCATGCCGAGTTCGACGCCGGTGACCTTGCCGCCGACGGCGCCCAGCACGGCACCGCCGGGGGTGCCGCTGCGACGTTCCTGCATCTTCTCCAGCAGCGGTTTGAGCAGTTCCCGGAACCCGGCGACGTTCGCCCGGACCCAGCCCGGGCGGTCGACGACGAGGACGGGTGTGTCGTCGGCCTCGTCGGGGAGCATCCGCGTGAACGCGCGGACGTGCTCCTCCGACGCCTTCGCGTGTCGGCGCAGCTCGGCGACGATGGCCCGGGCCTCGTCGCGGCTCACGTCGGGGCCCGGCCGCACGAGCCGGGTCGCGGTCGCCACCGCGAGATTCCAGTCGACCATCTCGGCACCACCGATGCGCGTCATGCTGTCAACCGTACGGGAGCGCTGCCGCTTGGGGCAGGCCGCGCCAGCGGTGGGGGGTCCTCGGGCTTGTGGGCGGCCGCGCGGCGCTGGGGTTGGCGGCGCGTTTCCCCGCGCCCCTCTGGGGCCTTCGGCCCATCAGGGGCGCGGTCCTTCCCACGGGTCAGCGGCAGCCGCAGTCCGCCAGGGCTGAGGCCGCGGTGTCCAGGGCCGCCTGGGCCGGGTCGCGGCTGGGTGTGTCCGTGGCCATGAAGGCGAAGGAGAGGAGGCGGCCGTCGGCGTCGACGACCGTGCCGGCGAGGGTGTTGACGCCGGTCAGGGTGCCGGTCTTGGCGCGGACGACTCCCGTGCCGGTGGAGTCGGCTGGGTAGCGGGTGCGCAGGGTGCCGGTGAAGCCGGCGACGGGGAGTCCGGTGAGGACCGGGCGGAGTTCGGGGTGGGAGGGGGACGCGGCGGCGGCCAGGAGCGCCGTGAGCACGGTGGGGCTCAGCCGGTCGCCCCGGCTCAGGCCGCTGCCGTCGGCGAAGGCGATGTCGCCGAGGGGGACGTCGAGCTTCTTGAGTTCCTTCTTGATCGCCGCGCCACCGCCCTCGAAGCTGGCCGGTTCGCCGGCGGCGAGGGCGACCTGGCGGGCCAGGGCCTCGGCGATGTCGTTGTCGCTGTGGGTGAGCATGCGCTCGACCAGGGTGGACAGGGGCGCGGAGGAGACGGAGGCGATCTCCTCGGCCTTCCGGGAGGCCGTGACGGGGCCCGTGGCGGGGCTCTTGGCCGTCTTGATGCCGCGGTCCTCCAGGAGGTCGGCGAAGGCGCGCGTGGCGTCCGCCGGTGGGTCGAGGCTGCGATCGGCGGTGCCGCTGGTGGAGTCGTTCAGGCGGGCCTCGTCGACCATGAGGGCGGTGACGGGGGCCAGGTTGGCGTCGCGGCCGATGGTGTGGAGCTCGGGGCCGTCGTAGAGGGACGTGTCGTAGGCGAGCGTGATCTCGTTCAGGTGACGCTTGTCGAGCGCGGCGGCGGTCCGGTCGGCGAGGGTGCGCAGGCTCGCGTAGCCGTCGGCGTCCTTGTGGGCCGTCAGGGTGGGGTCGCCGCCGCCGACGAGGACGACCTCGTCCGAGCCGGGCTCCAGGACGACCCGGGTCTCGATGCGGTGGTCCGGGCCGGCCGCCGAGAGGGCCGCCGCGGCCGTGGCGATCTTGGTGGTGGAGGCGGGGGTCAGGGCGTCGTCGGCGCCCTTGCCGTACAGCAGCTCTCCGGTCTTGACGTCGACGACGGCGGCCGCGCGGCGGGGGCCGAGCGCCGGGACGTCCAGGAGCGGGTCGAGGACGGCGGCGAGGGCGGCGCCGCCGGGCATGGAGTCCGCGCCGGAGGCGCCCCCCAGGCCGGTCAGCACGGAGGCGGCGCTCGGCGCGGGCTTGGGCGCCCCCGGGGCCGCCCCGGACGACGTACCCGAACCACGTCCGTGATCTGCGCCACCCTCGCGACCGCGCGATGCGGCCCAGTCGCGCTCGGCCGTACGCTGACCGGTGGAGTCCCAGGGCCCGGCGGCGAAGACGGCGCCGGCCGAGAGCACCAGCCCCAGGGTGGCGGCACCCGCGGTGAGCTGGAGGTTCGTGAGGTTCTTCGCGCTCCCCGCGAGTCGCGAAGAGCGCGCGCCGACGGCGCTCGTGACGCGTACCGCACCGGGTTTCACCACCTGTGCGACGCGCGCGGCACCGGGTTTCACGGCGTGCGTCATCCGCACGACACCCAGTTTCACGGCTCGCGCGACCCGCACCACATGCGGTCTCGCGGCCCGCCAGACCTTCGGCTCGGGCACGACCACCAGCCCCTTTCGCGATCACACACCTGCGTGAGGGACACTTAACCACCAGAACTATGTGTTGATCATGGAGGAGCCACCGGTGGAGTTCGACGTCACGATCGAGATTCCGAAGGGTTCGCGGAACAAGTACGAGGTGGACCACGAGACCGGTCGGATCCGCCTGGACCGTCGGCTCTTCACCTCGACCAGCTACCCGGCCGACTACGGCTTCGTCGAGAACACCCTCGGCGAGGACGGCGACCCGCTGGACGCGCTGGTCATCCTGGAGGAGCCGACCTTCCCCGGCTGCCTCATCAAGTGCCGCGCGATCGGCATGTTCCGGATGACCGACGAGGCCGGCGGCGACGACAAGCTGCTGTGCGTCCCGGCGTCCGACCCGCGGGTGGAGCACCTGCGTGACATCCACCACGTCTCGGAGTTCGACCGCCTGGAGATCCAGCACTTCTTCGAGGTCTACAAGGACCTGGAGCCCGGCAAGTCCGTCGAGGGCGCCGACTGGGTCGGCCGCGCCGAGGCCGAGGCCGAGGTCGAGAAGTCGTACAAGCGCTTCAAGGAGCAGGGCGGTCACTGACCTCCCCGCCTTGCAGGCCGTTGAACCGAACGGGCCGCGTGTCCCCTCGTGGGACGCGTGGCCCGTTCGCGTACCGGTGTGTGGTGCCGCGCATACTGAGGCGTACTGGAGCTGTCGTACAGGGAGCGCCGCGGAGTGGGAGTGACGGGACGCGAGGACCGCAAGCCGGTGTCGGACGAGGCGGGCAGCGCCTTCGCCGCCGTGAGAGCGGCGGCCCAGGCGGGCCCTGTTCCGGCGATCGACGGCGAGTCGTCGGTGACGTCGGAGTTCGCGATCCCCGCCGGGCTGGACGTGCCGCCGGCCGCGATGGAGCCGGAGTCGCAGACGACCTCGGAGTTCGCGCTGCCGCACGGGCTCGCACCGCCCGAGCCGCCGGCCGGTGATCAGGAGGGGTCGGCGTTCAGCACACCGCGGACGTACCGCGCCAAGCACGCGCCGCCCGCGTTCACGCCGGCGGGCGGCATCCCGGCCGTCAGCCTGACCAAGGACGCGCCCTGGCAGGACCGGATGCGGACCATGCTGCGGATGCCGGTGGCGGAGCGGCCCGCGCCCGAGCCGGTACGGGCGGAGGGCGAGTCGGGGCCCGCCGTGCCGCGGGTGCTCGACCTGACGCTGCGCATCGGGGAACTGCTGCTCGCGGGCGGCGAGGGCGCGGAGGACGTGGAGGCGGCGATGTTCGCCGTCTGCCGGTCCTACGGCCTGGACCGCTGCGAGCCGACGGTGACCTTCACGCAGCTGTCGGTGACGTACCAGCCCTCCCTGGTGGACGACCCGGTCACCGCGTCGCGGATCGTACGGCGCCGGGCCACGGACTACACACGGCTCGCGGCGGTCTTCCGGCTGGTGGACGACCTCAGCGACCCGGAGAACGTGATCTCGCTGGAGGAGGCGTACCGGCGGCTCGCGGAGATACGGCGCAACCGGCACCCGTATCCCGGCTGGGTGCTGACGGCCTCCAGCGGACTGCTGGCGGGCGCCGCGTCCACGCTGGTGGGCGGTGGCGTCGTCGTGTTCGTCGCCGCGGCGCTGGGGGCCATGCTGGGCGACCGGCTGGCGTGGGTGTGCTCGGGGCGGGGGCTGCCGGAGTTCTACCAGTTCCTGGTGGCGGCGATGCCGCCGGCCGCGATCGGGGTGACGCTGACCGTGGCCCATGTGGACGTGGAGGCCGCCGCCGTCATCACCGGTGGGCTGTTCGCCCTGCTGCCCGGGCGGGCGCTCGTGGCGGGCGTCCAGGACGGGCTGACCGGCTTCTACATCACCGCCTCCGCCCGGCTGCTGGAGGTCATGTACCTCTTCGTGGGCATCGTGGTGGGGGTGCTGCTCGTCCTGTACTTCGGGGTGAGTCTGGGGGCGCAGCTGAACCCGGACACGGAGCTGAGCACGGCCGAGCGGCCCCTGCTCCAGCTCGCCGCGTCGATGCTGCTGTCGCTGACCTTCGCGGTCCTGCTCCAGCAGGAACGATCCACCGTGCTGGCGGTGACCCTCAACGGCGGGGTGGCCTGGTCGGTGTACGGGGCGATGCACTACGCGGGCGGGATCTCGCCGGTGGCCTCCACGGCCGTCGCGGCGGGTGTGGTGGGGCTGTTCGGGCAGTTGCTGTCCCGGTACCGGTTCGCGTCGGCGCTGCCGTACACGACGGCGGCGATCGGGCCGTTGCTTCCGGGTTCGGCGACCTACTTCGGACTGCTGGCGTTCGCGCAGAACGACGTGGACGCGGGCCTGGTGTCGCTGACGAAGGCGGCGGCGCTGGCCATGGCCATCGCGATCGGGGTGAACCTGGGCTCGGAGCTGTTCCGGCTGTTCCTGCCGGGGGCGGCCCGGGCGGGACGCAAGGCGGCGAAGCGGACGCGGGGGTTCTGAGCGCCCGCCGCCCGGGGGTGCCGCGCGGACGCGACGGCGCCCCCGGATCACGATCGCGGGGGCGCCGGTGCGCGGTGGCGCGGTGCGGTCAGTACCGCGGGTAGTTCTGGCCCTGGTAGCCCTGGTTCTGGCCCTGGTTGTGGTCCTGCGGGTACTGGTTGCCCTGGGGGTACTGCGGGGCGTACGGCTGCTGCGGGGGCTGCTGGTAGCCGTAGTCCTGGTGGCCGCCGTTGTCGTAGCCCTGGTTCGGATAGCCCTGGTTGTCGTAACCCTGGTTGTCGTAGCCCTGCTGCTGGTCGTACCGCTGCTGGTGCGGGGCCTGTTGGGGGTAGGGCTGGGTCTGGTCGGCGGAGGGGACGCGGCGCAGCTGGGTCGTCGCGTCGTCCATGACCGGGGCGGCCTGGGCCTGTTCGTGCTGGGTCTGTCCGTGCTGGGTCTGTCCGTGCTGGGTCTGTCCGGGCTGGTTCTTCTTGGCCTTACGGGCCTTCAGCACCTCGATGATGATCGGGAGCACCGAGATGAGGACGATGAGGATCAGCATCGCCTCGATGTTCTTGCGGACGAAGTCGATCTGACCGAGCCAGGCGCCCAGCAGGGTGACGCCCGCGCCCCAGAGGACGCCGCCGACGACGTTGAAGATCAGGAAGGTGCGGTACTTCATGCCGCTGACGCCGGCGATGATCGGCGTGAAGGTGCGCACGATGGGCACGAAGCGGGCCAGGACGAGGGACTTCGGGCCGTGCTTCTCGAAGAACTCGTGGGCCTTGGTGACGTTCTCCTGCTTGAACAGGCGCGAGTCGGGCCGCTTGAAGAGGGCGGGCCCGACCTTCTTGCCGAACATGTAGCCCGCCTGGTCGCCCAGGATCGCCGAGACGCAGATCAGCACGATGGCCGCCCACAGCGGGAAGTCCAGCACATCGGTCGCGATGAGCATGCCGGCCGTGAACAGCAGCGAGTCACCCGGCAGGAAGAACCCGATGAGGAGGCCGGACTCGGCGAACACGATCACGAGCAGGCCCCAGATCCCGAACGAGTCGAGCAGGTAATCGGGGTCCAGCCAGCTCGGTCCGAGGGCGATCGTCGTCACGGTTCCGGGCTCCTGGGGGGTGAGAGACAAGTGAGGACCTGTGGGCGGGGACCCATAGGGGTGACCAAAGCTATCAACGCACGGTCACCCCCCTGGGTTCCACAAGCTCCTCCAGAGTGCCCTGTGCCCGTCCCGGGGCCAAGCCGCGTGGTCAGGGGCGCGGACGGGCGGCGTTGGCCGCGATCGCCTCCTTCAGATGCTCGGCGAGCCCCGGGCGCATGGAGTCGTAGAACGCCTTGAACCGCTCGTCGCCGACGTACATCTCGCCGAGGGACCGGTGCATGTCGTAGGGGCACTCGTAGAACCAGCGGCAGATGTGCCGGCGGTGCTCCTCGGCCATGTCCATCGCGGCCTCGCCGGTGGGCGGCTCGCCGGCGGCCATCAGGGCGTCGTAACGCTCGCCCCAGTCGGCCACCTCGGCCTGCATGCGTTTCCAGTCGTCCTTCGTGTACGAGGCGGCCCGGCGCTGCGACTCGGCGTACGCGTCCGTGCCGCCCCAGCGCTCCTCGGCCTCCTCGGCGTACTGCTCGGGGTCCTTGTCCCCGAAGACCTCGAACCGCTCCTCGGGAGTGAGGTTGATGCCCATTTTGCGTGCCTCCATGGCGTGCTCCACGGCCGCGGCCATCTTCTGCAGTCTCTCGATCCGGGCGGTCAGCAGCTCGTGCTGGCGGCGCAGGTGCGCCCGCGGGTCCGCGTCCGGGTCGTCGAGCAGGGCCGCGACCTCGTCGAGGGGGAAGCCGAGCTCCCGGTAGAACAGGATCTGCTGGAGTCGGTCGAGGTCGGCGTCGCTGTACCGGCGGTGCCCCGCGTGGGTGCGTTCGCTCGGTACGAGCAGGCCGATCTCGTCGTAGTGGTGCAGCGTGCGCACCGTGATCCCGGCGAACCCGGAGACCTGTCCGACGGTGTGGCTCATGCTTCGCTCCTCCTTTCCGGTGACACGGTCCAGACTGGGTCCTCACGTCACGTGAGGTGCAAGTCCGCGTGAGGTGCGAGTCCGCGTGAGGTGCGAGTCCGCGTGAGGTGCGGGGCCCCCGGAGCCGACCTACCGTCGAAGGCATGCCCCTGCACCGATGGGACCCCCTCGCCCCGGACGACCGGCGGCACGACCGCGATCGGCGGCGGATCGCCGTCAACCCCTTCTACGCCGCGGCCGACCCCGTCGCCGGGATGGCGCAGGCCCCGCCCAGGCACCGGCTTCCCGACGGTCCGCTGACGCCCTCCACGGCGTACCAGCTGGTCCACGACGAACTCATGCTGGACGGCAACGCGCGGCTGAACCTCGCCACCTTCGTCACCACCTGGATGGAGCCGCAGGCCGCCGTCCTGATGAGTGAGTGCCGGGACAAGAACATGATCGACAAGGACGAGTATCCGCGCACGGCCGAGCTGGAGCGGCGCTGTGTGGCGATGCTCGCCGATCTGTGGCACGCGCCGGACCCGGCCACGGCCGTCGGCTGCTCGACCACCGGGTCCAGCGAGGCGTGCATGCTCGCCGGGATGGCCCTCAAACGGCGGTGGTCGCGGCGCAACGCCGACCGCTACCCCTCGCGGGACGCGCGGCCCAATCTGGTCATGGGCGTCAATGTGCAGGTCTGCTGGGAGAAGTTCTGCACCTTCTGGGAGGTGGAGGCCCGGCAGGTGCCCATGGAGGGCGACCGGTTCCATCTCGATCCGGCGGCTGCCGCCGCGCTGTGCGACGAGAACACCATCGGCGTGGTGGGCGTCCTCGGGTCGACCTTCGACGGGTCCTACGAGCCGATCGCCGAGTTGTGCGCGGCGCTCGACGAGTTGCAGGAGCGCTCGGGGCTCGACGTGCCCGTGCATGTCGACGGGGCGTCGGGCGCCATGGTCGCGCCGTTCCTCGACGAGGACCTGGTGTGGGACTTCCGGCTGCCGAGGGTGGCGTCGATCAACACCTCCGGGCACAAGTACGGGCTGGTGTACCCCGGTGTGGGCTGGGCGCTGTGGCGGTCGCCTGCCGAACTGCCCGAGGAGCTGGTGTTCCGGGTGAACTACCTGGGCGGCGACATGCCGACCTTCGCGCTGAACTTCTCGCGGCCGGGCGCCCAGGTCGTCGCGCAGTACTACACCTTCCTGCGGCTGGGCCGCGAGGGGTTCCGGGCGGTGCAGCAGTCCACGCGGGACGTCGCCACCCGGCTCGCGGAACAGGTGGCCGGATTCGGTGACTTCAGGCTGCTCACCCGCGGCGACGAGCTGCCGGTGTTCGCCTTCACCACCACCGACGACGTCACCGCGTACGACGTGTTCGACGTGGCGCGCCGGTTGAGCGAGCGGGGCTGGCTGGTGCCCGCGTACACGTTCCCGGAGAACCGGCGGGACCTGTCCGTGCTGCGTGTGGTGTGCCGCAACGGGTTCTCCTCCGATCTCGCCGAGCTGTTCGTGGAGGACCTGGGGCGGCTGCTGCCCGAACTGCGCAAGCAGCCGCACCCGTTCACCCGCGACAAGGCCGCCGCGACGGGCTTCCACCACTGAGGCGGGCCGCCACGGCGCCGGGCTACGTGCTCAGGCGCGTGAACCGCCGTACCGCCAGGGGGAAGAAGACGGCGGTCAGGGCCAGGGGCCAGGCCACGGCGAGGAGGCCGGCGTGCTCAGCGGCCCAGGACGCGGAGGCGGCACCTCCCTCACTGCCGAAGAGGTCGCGGACCGCCGTGGCCGTCGCCGAGAGAGGGTTCCACTCGACGGCGGCGCCCAGCCACGTCGGCATGGTCTCGGGGACGGCGAAGGCGTTGGAGAGGAAGCCGACGGGCCAGACCAGGATCTGCACGGCCTGCACCATCTCCGGCCTCCCGGCGACCAACGCGAGGTGGATGCCGATCCACAGCATGGCGAAGCGGAACAGGAGCAGCAGGCCCACGGCCGCGAGGAGCGCCCCGGGCCCGCCGTGCGCGCGCCAGCCGAGCGCGGACCCGACGCCGAGCATCACGGCGAGGTTCAGCGCGGACTGGAGCATGTCGGCGGTCGCGCGGCCCACCAGGACGGCGCCGCTCGCCATCGGCAGGGACCGGAAGCGGTCGATGACGCCCTTGTCGAGGTCCCGGGTGACAGCGATCATGGTCCCTTCCAGCCCGAACGCCATGGTCAGCGCGAGCATGCCGGGGACCAGGTAGGAGACGTAGTCGCCCTCGACGCCGCGGCCGCCACCGAAGAGGTAGCCGAACATCAGCAGCATCATCACGGGGAAGACCAGGGCGACGAGGGCCTGGACCGGCCGCCGCGCCCAGTGGGCGAGTTCACGGCGGGTCATGGTCCAGGAATCGGTGAGCGCGTACGGGGTCACACGGCCTCCTTCACTCGGTGGTGCCCGCCCCGGTCGTCCCCGGTGAGGTGCAGGAACACCTCGTCCAGCGTGGGACGGCGCAGCGCGATGTCCTCGGCCTCGATCCCGGCGTCCTCCAGGGCCCGTACGACGCCGGCCAGGGCCCTCATGCGGTCGGTCACGGGGGCGCTGAGGCGGCGTCGGTCGGCGTCCACCAGGACGTCGTGCTCGGGGACCGGCAGCAGGGCGAGGGCGGCGGGGAGTCGTCCGGCGTCGCGCAGGACGACATCGATGCGGTCACCGCCGGTCAGGCGCTTCAGCTCGTCGGGGGTGCCGTCGGCGACGACCCGGCCGCCGTCGACGACCGCGATGCGGTCGGCGAGCTGATCGGCCTCCTCCAGGTACTGGGTGGTCAGCAGGACCGTCGTGCCACCGTCGACGAGGGAGCGGACGGAGTCCCACACCTCGGCCCGGCCGCGCGGGTCGAGGCCGGTGGTCGGTTCGTCGAGGAAGAGCACCTCCGGTTCGGCGATCAGGGTCGCGGCGAGGTCGAGGCGGCGCCGCATGCCGCCGCTGTACTGCCGGACCGGCTTGCGGCCGGTGTCGGTGAGCCCGAAGCGCTCCAGGAGTTCGCCGGCGCGCACGCGCGCGTGGCGGCCGCCCAGGTGGTGGAGGCGGCCGAACATCTCCAGGTTCTGCCGGCCGCCGAGTTCCTCGTCGAGTGCCGCGTGCTGACCGAGCAGGCCGATGCGCGGGCGCACCTCACGCGCGTGTGCCACCACGTCGTGCCCCGCGACCCGGATGCGGCCGGCGTCGGGGCGCAGCAGGGTGGACAGGATCCGGACCAGGGTCGTCTTGCCCGCCCCGTTGGGCCCGAGCACTCCGTGCACCGTGCCGGACGCGACCGTGAGATCGAGCCCGTCCAGCGCCTTCTTCTCGCCGTACCTCTTGAGTGCGCCCTCGACGGTGATCGCCGTGTCGGTCACTGGCCCCACTCCTCATCGCTAGTCAAGTTTGACTACAGGGTCAGCGTAAGGCCGCGACCAGCATTGGTCAAACTTCATTAGCGGCGGTCCCCCGGATGCCTCTGTCCCGTCGCGTACGGGTTCTCCTGGCCCTCGGTCAGGACACCGACGAAGGGTTCGCCCTCGCCGGCGAAGGTGTAGGCGCCGCCGCGGATGCGCTCGATGAGACCACGGGTCCACTCGGCGCCGGCGTCGGCGGAGTGGACCCAGAAGTTCATGATCTCGCCGATGTGGCCCAGCTGTCCGGGTCCGTCCTCGGGGGTGTAGTGGTCGGTGACCGCGGCCCGCCACCGCTCGATGGTCCGCACCCGCTCCGTGAGGAGTGCCAGCACCTCCTCGCGGTCGAGGTCGACCATGAAGCCGAGCGCCGCGGAGAGCACGTCCGGCTTCTGGTCGTGGGCGAGGAGGGACTCCCGGAGCAGGCCGAGGTACTCGGCGGTGCCCTTCTCCGTGATCTCGTACTCGGTGCGCGGCGGGCCGCCGGCGGTGGAGGGGGCGATCTCGTGCGCGTGCAGCAGTCCCTGTTTCGCCATCTGCTTCAGGGCGTGGTAGATCGAGCCGGGCTTGGCGTTGGACCACTCGTGCGCGCCCCAGTACTCCAGGTCGTTGCGCACCTGGTAGCCGTGGGCCCGCCCGTGCTGGCGCACCGCGCCCAGCACGAGAAGACGGATCGCTGACATGGGGCCCAGCGTAGGACCCCGCGGGGTCAGCCCCAGCTGCCGCCCTGCTCCTTCGCCACCAGCTCGAAGGCGGTCGCCCCGTCCAGCGACTCCCGGATGATGTCGGCGTGCCCGGCGTGCCGGGCCGTCTCACGGATCAGGTGCAGACACAGCCAGCGCATCGAGAGCGTCTCGTCCTGCGGGTGCCAGGGCGCCGCCGGCAGTTCGAAGGTCTCGTCGAGGCTCGGCACCGCACGGATGAACGCCTCCGTCTCGGCGGCCACCTTCTCGTAGTACGCGAGTTGCTGCTCGACGGTCTCGTCGCCGACGAGGGTGAAGCACTCGTGCCAGTTCGACTCGTCCCGCTGCACCGCCGCGGGCTCGCCCTTGGCGCGGGCGATCCAGCCCTGCTCGACCTCGGCGACATGCTTGACGAGCCCGGCCAGGGACAGTTCGCTGGCGCTCGGCCTGCTGACGGCCTGTTCGTCGGTCAGCCCGAGAAGCGTGCGCCGCAGACCGCCGCGCTGCTCCGCCAGGAAGGCCAGCAGCGCCCCCCGCTCGTCGCCCTTCGCCTCTGCCTGCACGTGCGTGACCATGACGGCCGCCTTTCGTCGGGTCCGGGCTCCGGTGAGCCCCTCTGACACCTCCGAAGCTACGGGCCCTTGCGGACAGGTACGGTCCGCAAGTAAGCGAGGCGTGCGAAACCCGGTGGCTGATCAGCCGGACGGCGTCAGAACGGGAAGCGGCTGCGGCCGTGCTGGATCGAGATCCACTTCTGGGTGGTGAACGCCTCCACCGTGGTCTCGCCGCCCAGGCGCCCGAGACCGGAGTGCTTCTCCCCGCCGAAGGGCACGATCGGCTCGTCGTGGACGGTGCCGTCGTTGACGTGGAACATCCCGGTGTCGATCCGCTGGGCGAAGCGCACGCCCCGCTCGACGTCCCCCGTGTGGACGGCGCCGCTGAGGCCGTACGGGGTGTCGTTGACGAGGCGGACGGCCTCCTCCTCCCCGTCGAAGGGGACGAGGAAGGCGATGGGGCCGAAGATCTCCTGCTGGAGGAGGGGGGAGCCGGCCGGGAGGCCGGTGAGGACGCTCGGCCCGACCAGGTTGTCGGTGGTGGTGCCGCGGACGAGGGCCGTGGCGCCCTGGGCGATCGCCTGGTCGACGACCGCGGTCAGGGCGTCGGCCTGCGAGGAGTTGATGACGGGGCCGATGACCGTCCCCGGGTCGCGCGGGTCGCCGGTCTTCAGGGCCTTCACCTTCGCCACGAACTTCTCGGTGAACTCGGCCTGGACGGAACGGTCCACCAGGACGCGGTTCGCGGCCATGCAGACCTGGCCCTGGTGGACGTAGCGGGAGAAGACCGCCGCGTCGACCGCGTAGTCGACGTCCGCGTCGTCCAGCACCACCAGCGCGCTGTTGCCGCCCAGTTCGAGGACCACCCGCTTGAAGTGCGAGGCGGCGACGGTGGCGACATGGCGGCCGACCTTGTCGGAGCCGGTGAAGGAGATGACCTTGGGGATCGGGTGCTCGATGAAGGCGTCACCGATCTCCGCTATGTCGGTGACGACGACGTTCAGCAGACCGGCCGGCAGGCCCGCCTCCTCGAAGATCTTCGCGACCAGTGTGCCGCCGGTGACCGGGGTGTCCTCGTGCGGCTTCAGCACCACGCCGTTGCCGAGGGCGAGGGCCGGGGCGACCGACTTGAGGGACAGCAGGAACGGGAAGTTGAAGGGGCTGATCACACCCACGACACCGACCGGCACGCGGTAGAGCCGGTTCTCCTTGCCGTCGACCGGCGAGGGAATGATTCTCCCCTCCGGGCGCAGCGCCAGCTGAATCGATTCGCGCAGGAACTCCTTGGCGAGGTGCAGTTCGAAGCCGGCCTTGAGGCGCGTCCCGCCCAGCTCGGCGGTGATCACCTCCGCGATCTCCTGCTCACGCTCCTCGACGACCCGCAGGGCCTTCTCGAACACGGCGCGGCGGACATAGGCGTTGGTGTCGGCCCACTCCCGCTGGGCGTCCCGCGCGGCCCGGTACGCCTCGTCCACCTCGTCGACCGTGGCGATCGTGATGGACGCGAGCTTCTCACCGTCGTAGGGGTCGAAGTCGATGATGTCCCAGGAGCCTGTTCCCGGGCGCCATTCACCGCCGATGTACTGCTGGGCGAGATCGGTGAAGTAGGACGACATGTGAACCCTCAATCCCTCGCGGCCGGGGCGGACACCCGTACGCACACGACAGTGCATGACGATGTGATCACGCGTCATCGTACGTCTGTGCACGGGGAGTTGAGAGGCGATCCCGGAGACTCACGGGTGCTCACGGGGGACTCACGAGAGGGCTCACGAGGCGGCCGACAGGCCTCAGGACAGCTGGAGCAGGCCCCGCAGCAGGTCGCGGCTCTCCGCCGGGGACGGGCTGTCGTTCTGCAGCTGCTTCATCGCCCGCTCGTACTGGGCGACGTCCTCGCGCTTGTCCAGGTACAGCGCGCTGGTGAGCTGTTCGAGGTAGACGACGTCCGAGAGGTCGGACTCGGGGAAGCTGAGGACCGTGAAGGCACCGCTCTCGCCGGAGTGGCCGCCGAAGCTGAACGGCATCACCTGGAGGCAGACGTTCGGGCGCTCGGAGATCTCGATCAGGTGCTGGAGCTGACCGCGCATCACCTCGCGGTCGCCGTAGGGGCGGCGCAGGGCGGCCTCGTCGAGGACGCAGTGGAACTCGGGGGCCCGCTCGGAGACCAGGTACTTCTGCCGTTCCATGCGGACGGCGACCCGCTTGTCGATCTCGGCGTCGCTCGCGTCCTTCATCCCGCGGGCCACGACGGCGTGGGCGTACGCCTCGGTCTGCAACAGGCCGTGCACGAACTGCACTTCGTAGGAGCGGATGAGGTGGGCGGCGGCCTCGAGGCCGACGTAGGTGGGGAACCAGCTGGGCAGGACGTCCGAGTAGCTGTGCCACCAGCCCGCGACGTTCGCCTCCTTGGCGAGGGAGAGCAGGGAGGTGCGCTCGGCCTCGTCGGTGACGCCGTAGAGGGTCAACAGGTCCTCCACGTCACGGGTCTTGAAACTCACCCGGCCCAGCTCCATACGGCTTATCTTCGACTCGGAGGCCCGGATCGAGTACCCGGCCTTCTCCCGGGTGATCCCCTGTGCCTCGCGCAGCCGCCTGAGGTGCGAGCCCAGCAGCATCCGCCTCACCACCGACCCGCTCGATTCACCGGCGCCCACGTTCGTCCAGCCTCCCCAACTTCTTCAAGGGCCGCAGTCTGCCACTAAACCACTCCGATCCGCACTCGTGCGGTTACAGAAATGGAAAGTCTTCAACACCTGGGGCGGTTGGGACGGAACGGGGCCGGGGGCCCAGGTGCTCGACGCGCGGTCGAGCGGCCGTCGAAGGCGGCACGCGCTGTCGGTGGAACGCGCGGAAAACCGCCGGTGGGTCGCCCGTTGACACCCGGAATCCGGGAACTCGGGGACAGAAGAAATGTCCAGGAAACGGTATCGCCGGGTCCATTTCGGGCGCGTGCACGTGCATCTGCCCTTGCATCTGCTGTACGCATCGGAAACCATGGTCCCCGCGCCACCGCTGCATCGCTACGACCGCGAACACCCGGGAGTGCCTCGCATGGGGACGAATGGATCGACCATGCTCGAACCCTTACGGCAGGGGCTTCCGCCACTCGATCCCGCGACCGTGTCCGACGCCGCGTCCTGCGCCCTTCCGCCCCGCTACGAAGCGGTGCGCGAGGCACGGCAGTTCACCCGTTGCACGCTCGACCAGTGGCACATGGGTGAGCGGTTCGACGACATCTGTCTCGTGGTCTCGGAACTCGTCACCAACGCGCTGCGGCACGGCCTGCCCCCGGCCAAGGGGCACTCCCCCGCCCAGGACCCTCCCGTACGTCTGCATCTGATGCGCTGGACGGAGCGACTGGTGTGCGCGGTGCGCGACCCCAGCCACGACAGCCCCGTCGCACGCGACTCCGAGGACTTCTCGGCGGAGTCGGGGCGCGGACTGTTCCTGGTCGACTCCTTCGCGGACAGCTGGGGCTGGCACCCGCTGGCCGGCACGCTCAGCGGCAAGGTCGTGTGGGCGCTGTTCCGCGTACCGCCCACCGGAGGGTGCTCCTCCGAGCGCTGATGAACCGCGGCGTACCTCCACGCCGCGGTTCTACGCGTGTCACACCGCCGACCGGCCCGCCGTGAGCGGGCGTCAGCGGATCAGGTGGTCGAACTCACCGTCCTTCACACCCAGCAGCATCGCCTCGATCTCGGCGCGGGTGTAGACGAGCGCGGGCCCGTCCGGGAATCGCGAGTTCCGTACCGCCACGTCACCGCCGGGCAGTCGCGCGAACTCCACGCAGTTCCCCTGCGAGTTGCTGTGCCGGCTCTTCTGCCAGGCCACCGCGTGGAGCTCCGTCAGCTCCGTCGCGGCCATGCCGTTGTACACGTCATCCACGCCGTACACGTCGTGGTCCACAGGTCGCTCCCCGGGTGGTGCAGTGGTTGCGCTCGATGCGCATTGGCACTGGTGTGGCCAGAGTTGCAGTAGTCAACTGCCCCGGATCATAGCTTCGTTCACGTGCCGGTGCATGAGCCGATGCACCTGCGCATGCACGGTCAGATGCACGTGCACGTGGGGTGGTGCCGCGGTTACAGCACCTGGGGCACTAGAGAGACGCGTCCTGGGGCGTTCCTGTTCCCTTTCGCAGGTCACGTCTTCACCTCTCCGTACGTGGCGCGGCTCCCGAAGGTTCACGGGGCCCGTCGACGGCGGAATTCCGGATCGCACAGATTGGCGGAAAAGGAACGGCCCCCGGCGAGGGAGTGGGTCCTCGCCGGGGGCCGGGTGGGGGGTGGTCAGCGTGAGGAGTACGGCAGGAGCGCCATCTCCCGGGCGTTCTTGATCGCGCGGGCCAGCTGCCGCTGCTGCTGGGCGGTGACACGGGTGACCCGGCGGCTGCGGATCTTGCCGCGGTCGGAGATGAACCGGCGCAGCAGGTCGGTGTCCTTGTAGTCGATGTAGGTGATGCCGGCCTGGTCCAGGGGATTGGGGCGGGACTTGGCGGGCTTGCGCTCGGGCTTGCGGGCCATGGGTCAGACCTCCAGGAAGGTGTCGAAGGGGCGCGGCAGCCGTTCCCAGGCTTCGCGCCCGGCGGCGTACTCGGCGTCGGTGAGCAGGCAGGACTCCAGCAGCCGTTCGAGCCCGTCGCGGTCCAGGCCCGGCGAGGTGAAGACCAGGTGCTGACAGCGGTCGCCGTGCTCCGGGTGCCAGTCGAGGGCCGCGGCGGCGCGGCGGACCGGGGGCACCATGTCCCAGGCCGCGTCCGGCAGCGAGGCGAGCCACGGGCCGGCCGACTCCACGCAGAGGGCGCCCCCGGCGGCGTCCCAGTGCAGCAGGGTGTCGGGACGCTCGGCCAGCCAGAACCTGCCGCGGCTGCGGGCGGCCGCGCAGCACAGGTCCTCCAGGGCCGCGTACAGGCGCTCGGGGTGGAACGGGCGGTGGCGGCGCCAGACGAGGGTGGTGACGCCGTGCTCGTCGGCGTCGGTGGGGAGCAGGGCGCAGGCGGGGTGCTGGGCCGCGGCGGCGGCCTCCACGTCGAACCCGGCGAGCGCGGCGGCGAGCAGGGCCGGGGAGCGCCGTGGGGCTTGCCGAGAGCTGCCGGGTGCGGGTGCGTCGTGGCCGGTCGCGCGGTTCCCCGCGCCCCTCTCAGGGCCTGCGGCCCCTTCGAGCACGCCGCCCCGTTCCCCTATGGGCACCCGTAGCGCCGTCGGGTGGAGTTGGGCGAGGAGGGCTCGGTCCTCGTCATCCGCATCCTCCGAGTCGAGCACGGCGAGGACGGGGGCGTACTCCAGCTGGCGGGCGAAGGTGTCGGCGACGGTGCGCTGGTCGGTGGGGGCCGCGGCGAGGCCCGCCTCGGCGAGGTCGTCGCCGTTGCCGAGGTAGGGCAGCAGGAGGGCGGGGTCGACCGCCGTGATCACCGAGGTCAGCGGCAGTCCGCTCGCGGCGACGACCTCGGCCATGGCCTTCGGCTCGACCGAGTCCCAGAGTTCGACCACCGCGAGGCGGGTGAGACCCGCCCCGGCGAGGCGCTCCAGTTCGGGGACGAGGTCCTCGCGCAGCGCGCAGCAGGCGCAGTCGTTGACGAGCGGGGTCTCGCCGGTGGAGACGAGCCCCGCGGCGTCCCGGATGGTCCGCAGGACCGTGCCGTCGACGGCGGTGGACAGGTCGTGGTGCAGCGCGACGCTGCCCGGGACCCCGGCGAGCAGCGCCTCGACGGCGGCCCGCCGGGCGTCGGCGTGGAGCCCGCCGACGATCGCGACAGACAGCTGGGTCACGTCGGTCAGCCCCGCTTCTTCCCGTACCGCTTCTCGAACTTCTCCACACGGCCCGCCGTGTCCAGCACGCGCGCGGTGCCCGTGTAGAAGGGGTGGCTGACGTTCGAGATCTCGACGTCGACCACGGGGTAGGTGTGGCCGTCCTCCCACTCGATCGTCTTCTCGCTCGTCATCGTCGAGCGGGTGAGGAAGGCGTGGTTCGCGGCGCGGTCCCGGAAGACGACGGGCCCGTAGGAGGGGTGGATGTCCTTCTTCATGGTGGTCAGCGCTCCTCTCGGAAGTCGACGTGACGGCCCGCCATCGGGTCGTACTTGCGCAGCGTCAGCCGGTCCGGGTCGTTCCGGCGGTTCTTGCGGGTGACGTACGTGTAGCCCGTGCCGGCGGTGGACCGGAGCTTGATGACCGGGCGGAGTTCGTTGCGTGCCATGCTGGTATCTTACTGAAAATGAATTCCATTTACACCAGCGAGCAGAGAGAGGTGCATCACCCTTGTCCGCCCACTGCATGCTGACCGGCGCCCAGCCCGGCTTCGGCAACCGCATCTCGCACTCCCACCGGCGCACGTCCCGGCGCTTCGACCCGAACATCCAGTCAAAGCGGTACTGGCTGCCGAGCGAGAACCGGTACCTACGGCTCCGGCTGAGCGCCAAGGGGATCAAGACCGTGGACGTCATCGGCGTCGAGGCGGCCGTCGCCCGGATCCGCGCCCGGGGGGTGCGGGTCTGATGGCGAAGAAGAGCAAGATCGCGAAGAACGACAAGCGGCAGGAGATCGTCGCCCGGTACGCCGCCCGGCGCGCCGAGCTGAAGGAGATCATCCGGCGGCCGTCCTCCACGGACGCCGAACGGGAGGCGGCGCGCCGGGAATTGGGTCGGCAGCCGCGCGACGCGAGCCCGACGCGGGTCCGCAACCGGGACAGCGTGGACGGCAGGCCGCGCGGCTACTTCCGCGCGTTCGGGCTGTCCCGGGTGAGCCTGCGGGAGCAGGCGCACGCCGGGTATCTGCCGGGGGTGCGCAAGTCGTCCTGGTGAACGGGCGGCCCTCGCGGGCGGTGCCGTCGTCAAGGGTTCGCGGGGTTCTCACAGTTCCCGGCGGGCCGGTGCCGAGGGGCTCCTGGTAGCTTGCCGCTGTCGCCGCGGCGACCGGATCCGGCCATACCTTGGGGAGACCTCAGTGACTACGGCGATGACGGCAAGGACCGCGACGAGGGGGACGTGGACCCGCCGGGGCGTACGGGCCGGGGCCGCGGCCGCCGGACTGGCGGCCGCGCTCGTGCTGACCGGGTGCAGCAGCGACGACGGCGACTCCGCGGCGAAGGAGCCGACGGCCACCCCCACGGCGACGGACACGGCCGACGGCGGCACCGACTCCGGTGGCTCCACCGGCGGCGACAAGAAGCTCCAGGGCAACTGGCTCGCCACGACCGGCGGCAAGCCGGTCGCCCTGTTCGTGAACCGTGACGAGGCCGCGCTGTTCGTCGTCGGCGGCACGGTGTGCAGCGGCAAGGTGTCCGACGAGGCGGACATGCAGATGATCGAGCTCAAGTGCACCGACGGCACCAAGGACCGCACCTCCGGCATGATCGACTCCGTGACCGCCAAGTCCCTCACGGTCACCTGGGAGGGCAAGGTCGGCGAGGAGACGTTCCAGAAGACCGAGGGCGCGCTGCCCTCGGGCCTGCCGACGGATCTGCCCACGGCGGCGTCGGGGTCCTAGCAGGGCCTACCGCCTGTCTCCGGTTCGCGTCCGGCTCCGGGCGGCGGGATCGTACGGGTCCCGGTCCGGGGCGGCGGATCATGAGGCGTACGGGCCGTGGAACCCCGGGGTTCCACGGCCCGTTCGTCCCTTCACACCAGCACTGGCTGCGACAGCCACGAACCTCACGGGAACTCCATGCGTACCGCTCCGACCGCCATCGCCGCCGCGCTCCTCGCGGCTCTCACACTGACCGCCTGCGGCGGGGACGGCGGGGGTGACACCGGCGACGGGGGCGAGACCGCCGCCACCGCCTCCCCCTCCGGCGGCAGCGGCAAGGGCTCCGCGTGCGTGGCCGCCGAGTCCGCGTTCGAGGTGGGCCCCAGCAGTGCCGCGCCGGCCGCCGGTGACGAGGGCGCCGTACCGGTCACCGTCACCAACAAGAGCGGCGCCCCCTGCACGGTGAAGGGGCTCGCCCACGTCGAACTCGTCGCCGGCGGGAAGTCCTGGCCGCTCACACCGCAGGAGGGCGCGGCCGAGGACACCGAACTGACCCTCGCCGAGGGCCAGTCGGTGACCTTCACCATCGCGTACGTGCGCGGGGTCGCCGGTGACGCGCAGAAGAGCGCCGACGTGGAGAAGCTGAGCTTCAGCCTGCCGGGTGAGAAGAAGGTCAACACCTACGACTGGCCGGACGCCGAGGTCGCCGTCCAGTCGGGCGGCACGCTGGACGCGACGGTGGGACCGTTCACGCCGGTGGGTGACTGAGCCTTCCCCGGGGCGCCCGGTCGCGCTCATGAAGGGAGCCGGGGTCTCACCCGGACCTGGGCGCGGTCGGCCGCCTCGGCGCCCTGGTGCCAGCCGGCGGCGTCGCTGACGCCTCGTACGCGGGTGGTGACGGTGTCCGGGAACATCCGGGTGAACCGGTCGCGGACGGCGACACCGCGGGCGGCGAGCACGGGCAGGAGGTCCTGTTCCGTGGCGCCGTCGCCCTCGGTCCGTTCGGTCCGTTCGGTCCGTTCGACCTCCGCCTCGGCGGCCGCCGCCAGCCGGTCGCCTATCCGGTGGGCGTAGGCGGCCAGGAACGACTGCCGGAAGGTCTTGGTCCGTTTCCGGCCGCCCTTGCGCTGGGCCGCCTCCGCCTTCGTCATGGCGGTGGTGGCCTGGACGAGGAGCGAGGTGTAGAGCAGCTCGACGGACTCCAGGTCCGCCTCGAAGCCGACGACCGTGGAGAAGCCGAGGGCCTCGTTCCACACCGCCTCGCAGCGGTTCGCCCGGGCGACGGCGTCGAGGAGCACGGCCTTGGCCGTCTCGTACGGCGCGTCCACCCCGATCCGGCAGGCGCCGGGCGCGTCCTTCGCGTGCGTTCGGGCCGCCAGCAGCGCCTCGTCGATGCTGTGCCGCGCCATCAGCTCCTGCGCCTTCGCGCTCAGCGCCTCCGCCTCCTCGGGGAAGCCGGTGGCCTCCGCCTTGGCGAGCAGGGCGCGGATCCGGGTGAGCATCCGGGACTCGGGGTGGTGGGACGGGTGGGCGCCGGTGTCCCGGGGGCGGTCCAGGGGTTCCAGGGTGGGCAGGCGCAGGAGCAGGCGGTACAGCTCCAGGGCGGTGGTGGCCCGCGAGAAGCGGTCGTCGCGGGGCCCGCCGCCGGACACGGGCCCGGGGTCGGCGAGGGCCCTCGCCTCGTCCAGCTGCGCGGCCCAGCGGGGGCTCGGGGCCTGCCGCCGTCCACCGCCGGGCGCCCGCCCGTCCTTCTGTCCGTCGTCCCGTTCGTGCTCGTGCTCGTGCTCGTGCTCGTCGACGATGAGGCGTGCGGCCAGGCGTACGTGGGCGTCGTCCAGCTCGCGCCGGACCAGGCGTACGACGTCGGCGGGCTGCCAGCCGCGTCGCCAGGCGCCCGCGACGAACTCCCGGCCGCGCCGGGCGACCTCCGCGTCGGTCGCCGGGTCGGCGGCGAGCAGGGAGGCGCCGGTGTCGAGGGCGGCGTCGGTGTCGGCGTAGAGGGCCGCCTCGAAGGCGCGGTGCACCGTGCTGGTCGTACTCACGTGTTCGATCGTGTCATGGCGGGGGCGGGGGTAGGGCTGGCACTACCCCGGGACGCCCTCCAGTGGTCGTGTGCCGGCGGACCGCCGACGGTTCGCTTGGAGCATGACCAGAACAGAGGGAACGGGCACGTCAGGGACGCCGACGGTGTCGGGGGTGTCGGGGGTACCGGGATCGTCGGCCGCCGAGGGCTCGGCGGCTGTGCGGGTGCGGGGGCTGCGGCGGGTGTACGGGGACGTCGTCGCCCTGGACGGGGTGGATCTCGACTTCGCCGCGGGGACCTTCACGGCGGTGATGGGGCCGTCGGGGTCGGGGAAGTCGACGCTGTTGCAGTGCGCGGCGGGGCTGGACCGGCCGTCGGGCGGGACGGTGCGGGTGGACGGGGTCGAACTGGGCGGGCTGGGCGAGCGGCGGCTGACCCTGCTGCGCAGGGACCGGATCGGTTTCGTCTTCCAGTCCTTCAACCTGCTTCCCTCGCTGACCGCCGCCCAGAACGTCGCCCTGCCGCTGCGCCTGGCCGGGCGGCGCCCGTCGCGGGGCTCGGTGCGTGCGGCGCTCGACCGGGTGGGGCTCGGCGAGCGGGCCGGGCACCGTCCGGCCGAGCTGTCCGGCGGGCAGCAGCAACGGGTGGCGTTGGCGCGGGCGTTGATCACCCGGCCCGCGGTGCTGTTCGGTGACGAGCCGACGGGCGCTCTCGACACCACGACCAGCCGCGAGGTGCTGGGCCTGCTGCGCGAGCTGGTGGACCGGGAGGGGCAGACCACGGTCATGGTCACGCACGACCCGGTGGCGGCGTCGTACGCGGACCGGGTGGTGTTCCTCGTCGACGGCCGGGTGAGCGGCGAGCTGACCGCGCCGTCCGCGGAGAGGGTGGCGGCGCACATGGCGGGGCTGGAGACAGGGGTGGCCGCCGCGACCGGTGCCGCCGGTTCGGGCGGCGCGGTGTGCGCGGCCGGTGGGAGGTCGTCGTGCTGAGTCTCTCGTCGTTGCGGGCGCGGTGGGCCGCGCTGGTGGGGTCGTTCGTGGCCGTCGCGCTGGGGGTGGGGGTCGTGGCGGTCATGGGGCTGGGGGTCGCCGCGACCCTGGATCCGCCCGTGCGCGCGCCGGAGCGGTTCGCCTCCTCCCCCGTCGTCGTGGCCGGCGTCGACACGGTGACGGTCGAGGTGGAGCGGGGGCCCGGTACCGCGCGGGTGTCGAAGAAGCTGGACCGTCCACACCCTGTGGACGACCGGCTGCTCGCCGAGCTGCGGGAACTGGGGCCGGTGCGGACGGACGGCACGGGGGCGCGGGACGCCGTCGGGGTGGACGCGCCCGTCGCCGACGTACGGGCCGTCGTGGGCGACCGGGCCCGGGTGCTGACGGGGGACGACCGGCGGCGGGTCGACCCGTCGTACGAGCGGGACGCGGAGGCGCTCGTCGCCGTCAACTCGCTGCTGGGCACGGCCGCCGGGGTCACCGCCTTCGTGTCGGTGTTCGTGACGGCGTCGACCTTCGCCTTCGTGGTGGCCCTGCGCCGACGGGAGTTCGGGCTGCTGCGGATGGCGGGCGCGACACCGGGACAGGTGCGGCGGCTGCTGCTCGGCGAGGCGTTGTCGGTCGGCGTCACGGCGTCGGCGGCGGGCTGCGCGCTGGGCCTGTGGGGTGCGCCCCTGCTGATCCGGGAGCTGGTGGTGGGCGGGGTGGCGCCGCCGTGGTTCGCGCTGCCGGAGTCGGTCGTGTGGCCGTACCACGCCGCGTTCTGGACGGGGGTGTCGGTGGCGTTCACGGGGGCGTGGGTCGCCGCGCGGCGGGCCGGGCGGATCGGTCCCGTGGAGGCGCTGCGGGAGGCGTCCGTGGACACGGCGGTGCTGCCCAGGTCACGGCGGGTGATCGGTGTTGCCCTGCTGGTGGCCGGTCTGGGGCTGCTGGCCTGGAAGGTGGGCACGGACCCGGCGGAGCTGCTGAAGCGGAAGACGTACACGACCCAGCCGATGCTGCTGATCACCGCGGTCGCGGCGCTCGCGCCGCTGCTCGTGCGCCCCCTCGTACGGCTGGTGGGCGCTGCCCTGCCCGGCGCGGTCGGTCTGCTGGTCCGCGAGAACGCGGCCACGTCCGTACGGCGCACCGCGGCCGTCGCGGCCCCGGTCCTGGTGACCGTGGCGCTGGCGGGCTCGTTGCTGGGCTCGTCCGCGACGGTGGCCGCGGCGAAGGCGGCGGAGGCGGAGGCCAGGACGCGGGCGGACTTCGTCGTGACGGGCCCGGCGGGCGGGCTGGGCGCGTGGGCCGGGTGGCCCGGGTCCGGTGGGGCGAGCGGCGCCGGGGCGGCTGCGCGGGCGCGGGGGGCGGTCGCGCCGGGCACGTCGATCGTGTCGGCGTCGGCCTCCACCGCCGTGTACGTGAAGGAGGAGGGGACCGCGTTCGTACGGTCCGACGCGCGGGCGGTGTCGGACGTGGCGGCGTTCGCGGCGGTGTCGCGGCTGCCGGTGGTCGCCGGTGACGTACGGGACCTCGACGACCGTTCCCTCGTCGTGAACGAGGAGTGGGAGCGGCCCGAGGTGGGCCGGGCGGTACCGGTGCGGCTCGGTGACGGGCGCCCCGCACGGCTGCGGATCGTGGCGGTGCTCGCGCGCGGGACCGGCGACAACGGGGCGTACGTGACCGCCGCGAACGCGGGCGGCGCGGGGGTGGACCGGGTCGAGGTACGGGTCAGGGGCGGCGCCGACCAGGAGGCGGTCGGGGCGGCCCTTAGGGCGTCCGGGACCGGCGGGCGGGTGTGGTCCGCCGGGGAGTGGCTGGAGGCCAACCGGCCGAAGAGCGGGGCCCAGACCCGGCTCGGACTCTTCGTGGTGCTGGGGATCGCCCTGGTGTACGCGGCGATCTCACTGGCCGGGACGCTGCTCATGGCCACGTCGGCGCGCGGGGCCGAGCTGCGGTCGCTGCGGCTGGCGGGGGCCACGCGGGGCCAGGTCCGGGTGGTGGTGGCGGGCGAGGCCCTGGTCGCGGTGACGGTCGGGGCCCTCCTCGGGGCGGCGGTCTCGGCGGTCAACCTGGCCGGGCTGACGGGGGCGTTGGGGTTGCTGGGGGCGCCGGTCTGGTTCTGGCCGGGCACCTAGCAGAGTGTCAACTTCGGGTTGACGCCCACGGGGTGTCAACTTACGGTTGACACATGACGACCAACTCACGCGTCACGGCATCCGTGCGTCTCGACGACCTCATCGAAGCCATCAAGAAGGTTCACCCGGAACCGCTCGACCAGCTCCAGGACGCGGTGATCGCCGCCGACCACCTCGGGGACGTGGCCGACCATCTGATCGGTCACTTCGTGGACCAGGCCCGGCGTTCCGGCGCGTCCTGGACGGAGATCGGCAAGAGCATGGGGGTGACCCGGCAGGCGGCGCAGAAGCGGTTCGTGCCGAAGGCCGAGGCCGACCTCGACCCCAACGCCGGCTTCGCCCGCTACACGCCCCGGGCCCGCAACACGGTCATGGCCGCGCACAACGAGGCCAAGGCCGCGGGCAACACCGAGGGCCTGCCCGCCCACCTCGTCCTCGGCCTCCTCGCCGAGCCGGAGGGGCTCGCGGCCAAGGCGATCGTCGCGCAGGGGGTGTCGCCGGAGGCGGTGCGGGAGGCGGCGACGGCGGTGCTGCCGCCGGCCGCGGCCGAGGTGCCCGAGCTGATCCCGTACGGCTCCGACGCCAAGAAGATCCTGGAACTCACGTTCCGAGAGGCGCTGCGGCTCGGCCACAACTACGTGGGCACCGAGCACATCCTCCTCGCGCTGCTGGAGTTCGAGAACGGGGAGGGCGTCCTGAGCGGTCTGGGCGTCACCAAGGCGGCGACCGAGGAGGACGTGGCGAAGGCGCTGCGGGCGGTGACGGAGGGGTAGGAGGAGGGCCGCTCTTCGGGTGCGGGTGAGTGGGGGCCTGGTCCCGCGGTTCCCGCGCCCCTGAAGGGGGACGGCCTCGGAAGCGGGACGGCCTCGGAAGCGGGACGGGCCTGCGGCCCGCCCTTCATGGAAAGCACGGGGCGCGGCCCCTGCCACCTTTCCCCCCGAGCTGCTCGGCGCCCATTGTCAGACCCCCTTGCGACACTCACCCCATGACCGACCGGTGGGCTCTCGCTCCGACCGAGGACGGCGGCGTCGAGATCGCCCCCCTCGGGCCGGACGGGCTGCCCGCCGGACCCGTCGTGCGGGAGCCCGACCTCGCGGAGGCGGTCCGGCGGCGGGAGCCGGACGTCGGGCGGTGGGTCTGGCGGGCCACCGCCGAGATCTACCCCCGGCTGCTCGCCGACGGCGTCCGCGTCGAGCGGTGCTACGACGTCGAGGACGCCGAGACCCTGCTCCTCGGGCACGAGGGCCGCCTCGGCGAACCCCGCTCCGCGGCCGCCGCCCTGGCCCGCCTCCGCCACACCCCGGTCCCCCCTGACCCGCCCCCGCGCTCCGCGGAACCCGGCGCCCAGCCGTCCCTCTTCGAGCCCCGCCCCGTCCACGTCCCCCTCGCCGACCTCATCGAGGTCTACGCGGACCAGCAGCGACGGCACGACGCCACCGCCCACCCGGACCGGATGCGGCTGCTGACCGCCGCCGAGTCGGCCGGGATGCTCGTCGCCGCCGAGATGAACCGCGCCGGGCTGCCCTGGCGGGCGGACGTCCACCGCCAGGTCCTGCACGAACTGCTCGGCGAGCGGTACGCGGGCGGCGGCGAGCCGCGCAGGCTTGCCGAACTGGCCGACGAGGTGTCGCAGGCGTTCGGGCGCCGTGTGCGGCCCGATCTTCCGGCCGACGTCGTCAGGGCGTTCGGACAGGCGGGGATCAGGATCCGCTCCACCCGGCGCTGGGAGATCGAGTCCCTCGACCACGCGGCCGTGAAGCCGCTCCTGGAGTACAAGCGGCTGTACCGCATCTGGGTCGCGCACGGCTGGTCCTGGCTCCAGGACTGGGTCAGGGACGGCCGTTTCCGGCCCGAGTTCCTCGCCCACGGCACCGTGACCGGCCGGTGGGTCACCAACGGCGGGGGCGCGCTCCAGATCCCGAAGGTGATCCGCCGCGCCTGCGTCGCCGACCCCGGCTGGCGCCTCGTCGTCGCCGACGCCGACCAGATGGAACCCCGGGTACTGGCCGCGATCTCCCGCGATCCGGGGCTCATGGAGGTCGCCGGACGCGGCACCGACCTCTACCAGGCCGTCTCCGACCGTGCCTTCTCCGGCGACCGCGACCAGGCCAAGCTCGCCGTCCTCGGCGCCGTGTACGGGCAGACCTCCGGGGACGGCCTCAAGCACCTCGCCGCGCTGCGCCGCCGCTTCCCCAGAGCCGTGCAGTACGTCGACGACGCGGCACGCGCGGGCGAGGAGGGCCGACTCGTGCGGACCTGGCTGGGGCGTACGTGCCCGCCGGCGGCCGGGGCCTCCGACGCGGCGGGCGAGGAGGCGGGAATCCCCCAGGCCGACGCCGCGCCCGAGGGCGGGGCCGACGGCGGCGACCGGGAGCAGACGACCGAGTGGGTGCCCGGGTACGCCTCCACCAACTCCCGGGCCCGTGGCCGCTTCGCCCGTAACTTCGTCGTCCAGGGCAGCGCCGCCGACTGGACGCTACTGCTCCTCGCCGCGCTCCGGCGGGCCCTCGTCGACATGGCCGCCGAGCTGGTCTTCTTCCAGCACGACGAGGTGATCGTGCACTGCCCGGAGGAGGAGGCGGACGCGGTGGTGGCCGCCATCCGGGAGGCGTCGGAGCTGTCGGCACGGCTGACGTTCGGCCGGACGCCGGTGCGGTTCCCGTTCACCACGGCGGTGGTGGAGTGCTACGCCGACGCGAAATAGCAGCGGGAGCGGCAGCGGCCGTGGCGCGGGTGGCGCCCGGCCCGGCCAGACCCGGCCCGGCCCGGCGGACAGGGCCGGGAAGCGGTCGTGGCCCCCGGCCGGTTCCTCTCCCCATCGTCGCTCCTGGCCGTCACTCCTCCCCCAGCAGGCGGCGCAGTTCGACCGTCACCGTCGAGTCCGTGCCGTCCAGGACGGCCAGGGCGCGGCGCCAGGCGCCCCGCGCCTCCTCCAGCCGCCCGCCGGCCGCCAGCAGCAGCCCCCGCTGGTGCCGGGCGAGGCCGACGGTGTACTGGTCGGCGCGGCGGTCGGCGAAGTCGAGGAGGACGGCGCACTCGCGGTCGGCCCGGTCGTTCCGGCCCAGTTCCCGCAGGGCCCGGACCAGGCCGAGCCGCGTCTTGGACTCGCCCTGCCAGTCCTCGTCGTCGCCGAGGACGCGCAGGCTCTGCTCGAAGCTGCGGACGGCGGCGGCCGGTTCGCCGAGCCGGAGGTGGGCGTAGCCGATGTTGCAGTGCGCGGTGTGCCGGACGACGACGCTGTCGGCGATCTCGCCGAGGGCGAGACTCCGCTCGTGGTGGGCGATGGCGGCCCGTGCGTCGGTGTGCTTGACCAGGTTGCCGAGATGACTGAAGGTGACGGCCTCGCCGTAGGGGTCGCCGAGCTGCCGGGACAGCTCCAGGCTCTCCCGCAGGGCCTCCTCGCTCTCCTCGTACCGGCCGAGACTCTCCAGCACGAGCCCCCGGTTGTTGAGGCACCGCCGTACGCACGACACGACGCCGAGCTTCCGCCACAGCGTCAGTCCCTGGTCGTTGAGGTCGAGGGCGTCCGAGGCGCGGCCGGACATGAAGTGCAGCCCCGCCCGGTCGGTCAGCGCGAACGCCTCCGCCTCGTCGTCCCCCAGCGACCGCGCCACGTCCAGGGCGTGCCCGCCGAGCACGTCCAGCTCGGCCAGTCGGCCGCCCCGGTGCAGGTAGGGGAAGAGATGGCGGACGAGGGCGGGGGTGTAGGCCGCGGTCCCGCCGCCGCGGTTGCCGTCGCGGTTGCCGTCGCGGTCGCTGTCGCCGGATGCGTGGGAGCAGCGCTCCACGAGGGCGACGATGTTGGGGAGTTCGCGGTCACCCCAGGCGAACGCCTCCTCGGCGGAGGCGAAGGGTTCGGTGTCCGTCGCCGCCGGTTCCGTGGGGGTCGTACGGAGCCGCTCGTCGCGTTCGTAGCCCGGCGGGAGCAGTGCCAACAGGTTCTGCCGGGCGCGGGCGGCGTACCAGCGGAGGGCTTCGGTGGTCTCGCCCGCGACCGCCGCCCCGCTCGGGTCGCCCGCGCCGTCGCCTGCCCCGTCGCTCCTCCCCTCGCTGGTCCGGGTCCCGTCGGCCGTCCCGTCGTTCCTCCCGTCGGCCGTGTCTTCGGCTGCCCGGGGGCCGGCCGGGCCGGCGAGTTCGCGGGCGAAGTGCCGTACGAGGTCGTGCGGGACGTAGCGGCCGAACGTCGTCTCCTCCAGCAGGGCGACGTCGACGAGGCGGTCGAGGGCGGCCTCGGCACGGCGTTCGTCGGTGCCGCCGAGGTGGGCCAGGAGGGGGGCGCCGTAGGCGGGCAGGTCGAGGGCGCCGATGAGGCGGAGTGCGTGGGCGGCGTCGCGGTCGGCCTCGCGGTCGGAGGCGCGCAGGGCCTCGTGGGCGACGGCGAGGGAGCGGCGGACACTCAGGTCGTCGTATTCGAGGTGGTGCAACCGGCTCTCGGTGGCGGCCAGTTGGTGCGCGAGCGCGTCCGGGGTGAGCGCGCGGCGGGCGGCGAGGCGGGCGGCGACGACTCGGAGGGCGAGCGGGAGCCGTCCGGTGAGTTCGACGAGGGGGTGCGCGGCGTCGAGCCCGGCCGCGCGTCCGGAGGCGGCGCGCAGCAGGGCGGCGCTCTCGTCGTCCGACAGCGGGGCGAGCGGGAAGCGGTGGGCGCCGTCCAGCGCGGTCAGCGGCGAACGGCTCGTGACGATCACCGCGCACCCGGCCCCGGCCGGCAGCAGCGGGCGTACCTGCGCGGCGTTCGCGGCGTCGTCCAGCACCATCAGCGTGCGGGTGGGCGCGAGCGTCGAGCGGAGCAACGCGGCCGCCGCGTCCGGGTGTTCCGGGATGCGGCGCGGGTCCGTGCCGAGGTCGCGCAGGAGGGAGGCGAGGGCCTGGGCCGGGGTGAGGGGGGTCATGCCCGGGGTCGCGCCGTGCAGGTTGACGTACAGCTGGCCGTCCGGGAAGCGGTCGGCCAGTTCGTGGGCGAGATGGAGGGCGAGGGCGCTCTTGCCCACCCCGGCCATGCCGCTGATCACGACGGGTTCCGCCGACGCCGGGCGCCTCGGGGCGCGGGAGGGGGCGTGGCCGCCCGGCGGGCGCGGATCGTGGGCGGCGGACCGCGCGGCTTCCCGTACGCCCTGACCACGGGGTACGCCGTGGACACCGGGCAGGCCACGACCACCGCTTACACCATGACCACCGGGTAGGCCGTGACCACCGGGTACGCCGTGACCACCGGCCGGCGTGGTCACGGCGAGGGCCGCGCGCAGCTCGGCCAGGACGCGTCGGCGTCCCGTGAAGTGCGCGGGCGGCGGGGGGAGTTGGGCCGGGCGCGGGGTTTCGGGGGCGGGCCGGACGGCGATCGGCTGGTCCGGGGGCCCGTCCTCGCCCTCCCTGAGGATCTCCAGATGGGCCTCGCGCACGGCGGGGCCGGGATCCACGCCGAGTTCGTCGCGGAGACGGTCCCGGAGGTCACGGTGCACGGCGAGCGCCTCGGCCTGACGGCCGGTGCGGTGCAGGACGAGCATGAGGAGACGGTGGAATGCCTCGCGCAACGGGTGTTCGGCGACCAGGGCGGCGAGTTCGGGGGCGAGGGCGGTGAGGGCGTGGGCCCCGCCGTGGCCCGCGTGGCCCGCGGAACCGCCGTGGCCCGCATGGCCCGCATGGCCCGCATGGCCGCCGTGGCCAGCATGGCCCCCGTGGCTCGCAGGAGCGTCGGCGCCGGTGCGCGCGAGGTGGAGTTCGGCGTCGTAGCGGCGTTCGAGGAGGAGCAGCCGCGCCTCCTCCAGGCGTTGGACGAAGGCGTGCGCGCCGAAGTCGCCGGCGGACAGGCCGCCGAGCGGGGTGCCGCGCCAGAGGGCGAGCGCGGCGGTGGCCTCGCGGACGGTGCGGGCCCAGTCGCCGGCGGCGTGCGCGGCGCGTGCGGCGGCGGCGCGCGCCTCGAAGACCCGGACGTCCAACTCGCCCTCGTCGACCCGCAGAAGATAGCCGGGGGGTACGGCGCGCAGCCGGTCGGGATCGTCGAGGAGCCTGCGCAGCCGGGTCACGTGGTTCTGGAGGGACGCCTGCGCGGACGGCGGCGGCGACCCGTCCCACAGCACGTCCTTCAGCGCGTCGACGGAGACGACCCGGCCGGGTTCGAGGAGCAGGGCGACGAGGAGGGCGCGCACCTTGCCGCTGCCGACGGGACGCGGGGCACGGGCGGGCCGCTCGTCGGCACGCGCACCCTGACCGCTCGGGTTTCCGGCGGAACTACCGTCGCGAGACGCGTAGTTGGGGACGCGGCCGGGGCGGGGGTGGTCCGAGGCGTCGCCCTCGGCGTCGTCGTCGGGCGTGGTGGAGGCGTCGTACAGCACCGGCGGACCCAGCAGTCCGAACCGCAGCCCGTCCCGCATAGCGTCCGTCCGCTGCCTTCCCGCGCCGTCGTACCGGACCGCGCCCCCCGGCGACTCGCGTCGGCCCGCGCCGACTCTTCCACGGCTTCCGTGCGGTCCCGGTGGGACCGTTGGGCACATGTTAGCGATCCGTTGGCGGGACCTGATGTGATCACTTCATCGGAACCGGCGCCGACGGCGCACGCGGACGACGCGTAGCTCGGGGGAGCGCCGCCGCCGCTGCCGGGTCCGAAAACGCGCGGTTGCCCCGGTCGGTGGAGGTGAACGACCGGGGCATTCGTGTGTGGGGGCGCGCCTGCCGGCGCTTGCGCGGGCCGACAGCCGTAGTGGGGCGGCGTCCGCCACTCCACAGGCAGGCCGGCCCGGGCGTCATGGGCCTGACAGGCCGGACCTTCCCCCGGACTACAGCACAGGCGGGCGGCCCAGTCGCGTGAGGCGCCACACGGTGCGCCAGCGCATGGGGCGGCGTTCGCCGCCGGACTCGCGCCAGCCCTCCATGAACCCGCCGAACCACGCGCGCAGCCCGCCCGCGGAGCGGGTCCGCAGCAGGGTGATGAGCACCCACACCCCCAGATGGACGGGGATGAGGAGCAGCGGAAGCCTGCGGCGGGCCAGCCAGACGCGGTTGCGGGCGTTGACCCGGTAGTAGATGGCGTGCCGGGCGGGCGAGGTCTTCGGGTGCTGGAGAAGCAGTTCGGGGGCGTAGCGCACGGTCCAGTCGGCGTCGATCGCCCGCCAGGCCAGGTCCGTCTCCTCGTGCGCGAAGAAGAACTCGGCGGCCCAGTCGCCCGTCTCGCGGAGCATGGCCATGGAGAGGGCGTGTCCCCCGCCGAGGAAGCCGGTGACCGGCCCGCCCCGCAGGGGGTCCTTGGCGCCGACCCTCGGGACGTGCCGCCGCTGGGTCTCGCCGTTCTCGTCGGCGATCCGGAAACCGACGATGCCGAGGCCCGGTTCGGCGACATACAGGTCCCGTACGCGGCGCAGGACGTCGGCGTCGACGAGGAGTCCGTCGTCGTCCAGTTCGACGACGATGTCGACGTCCCCGAACTCACGCAGCCGTTCGAGGGCCACGTTCCGGCCGCCGGGGCAGCCGAGGTTCTCGTCCACCTCGATCAGGGTGACCTCGCCGGGGAGGCCGAGCCGCTCGGCGAACTCCGGCAGCGGGCACCCGTTGCCCACGACGACGATGCGCGCGGGCGCCAGGTCCTGCTTGGCCACGGACGCGAGCAGCGCGTCCACCTCAGCGGGCCTGTTCCCCATCGTCACCACGGCGACGGCGACCCGAGGCCCCTCCTCCGCGTCCGTCACGACACCAACCCCATCCCGTCGACCGACCATCCGAGACAGCCGACGAGCCCCCGCGACCGACCGACTGATTACCGCCGGATGCTAGCCGTTCACGCCCGCGACTTCTCAGGGACGCCCCAAGTACGCGCTTGTCGCGGGCTGCTACCTCTTCCCGGTGCCGCCCCGCCGTTCCTCCCTCCGGCGTACGAACTTGAGCCCCGACCAGTCGTCGCCGAGGGCGGCGACCTTCACGTCGACGACGCCGAGGGGGAGGAAGAGGTCGCGCAGGGCGTTCTCGGTGATGTCGCTGGTGTGGCCGGCCGCCCTGCGGGGCCAGGCGACCCAGAGCACGGCCGGGTCGGCGAGGTCCGCGACCAGTCCCGGCCCCTCGGCGGCGAGATCACCGTGCGCCCGGTAGAACGCGACGACGACATCGGCGCCCCGCGGCCCGCCCCCGCCGACGTCGCACCCTTCCGGCAGCCCCGGGATCTCCCACTCGTCCGGCGCGTGCAGCAGCCGTACCCGCTGCCCCGCCTTCACCCCGATCTTCCTGGCGAGCGGCGTACCGGAGTACCCGCCCCCACCCGAACCACCGCTCATGCCCGACCCTCCGGGGATAGGAGACACCCACCTCTACCCTCCCGGCGCGGCAGAACCGCGTCAGCGACACAACCCGGCCGGCCCGGACGGACGGCCAGAAGGGACCGGACGGCACCTAGGTCTAAGTCACCGGCATTGGAGCTAGGTCCAATGCCGGTGACTTAGATGGTGTGTGGTCTGGAGATCGTGAGGACTGCCATGGCTGGTGGCGGCAGGTTGCGGTGTTCGGCTCGTTTGAGGGGC
>NZ_JBVIBK010000028.1:0-127953 GCF_055573455.1 Streptomyces sp. NPDC030183 | reverse complement strand
CCAGTACACGGGTCAGGGCCCGGCACGCCGAGAGCACGCACCTGACGCCGCGGGGCCGCCCTTCGGGCGACGGCGGGAATGTGACGACAGGGCCTGGGCCCTGGTACTAGGTGAGAAGTCCGGGCGCCCGCGGCGAAAGCGCCCGGATTCACGCGATGGTGTGATCATGTTCCGCCGCCCGGATGCCGGGCGCAGGCCACGGGTAGGGCCCGGCCATGACGCAGCCGTTCGAACTCCCGCACTTCTACCTGCCGTACCCCGCGCGGCTGAACCCCCACCTCGACGAGGCCCGTGCCCACTCCACGGCGTGGGCGCGGGAGATGGGCATGCTGGAGGGCTCGGGCGTCTGGGAGCAGGCGGATCTCGACGCGCACGACTACGGGTTGCTGTGCGCGTACACCCACCCCGACTGCGACGGCCCGGCACTCTCGCTCATCACCGACTGGTACGTGTGGGTGTTCTTCTTCGACGACCACTTCCTGGAGCTGTTCAAGCGGCCCCAGGACCGCCCCGGCGGCAAGGCCCATCTCGACCGGCTCCCGCTGTTCATGCCGCTGGACCTGGCCACCCCCGTCCCCGAGCCGCTGAACCCGGTGGAGGCCGGCCTCGCCGACCTGTGGGCGCGCACCGTGCCGTCGATGTCCATGGACTGGCGCCGCCGCTTCGCCGTGGCGACCGAGCACCTGCTCAACGAGTCGCTGTGGGAGCTGTCGAACATCAACGAGGGGCGGATCGCCAACCCCGTCGAGTACATCGAGATGCGGCGGAAGGTCGGCGGTGCCCCTTGGTCCGCCGGTCTCGTGGAGTACGCGACGGCGGAGGTCCCCGCCTCGGTCGCCGAGTCGCGCCCGCTGCGGGTCCTGATGGAGACGTTCTCGGACGCCGTGCACCTGCGCAACGACCTGTTCTCCTACCAGCGGGAGGTCGAGGACGAGGGGGAGAACAGCAACGGCGTGCTCGTACTGGAGACCTTCTTCGGCTGCGACACGCAGCAGGCCGCCGACACCGTCAACGACATCCTCACCTCGCGGCTGCACCAGTTCGAGGACACCGCGCTCACCGAAGTCCCCGCGCTGGCCCTGGAGAAGGGGCTCACCCCGCCCGAGGCCGCCGCCGTCGCCGCGTACACCAAGGGCCTCCAGGACTGGCAGGCCGGCGGCCATGAGTGGCACATGCGGTCCAGCCGCTACATGAACGACGGGGCGACCTCCTCGCGCGGCCCGCTGGACCTGGGCGGGGCACTCCTCTCCGGCCCGGCCCTGGTGACCGGGCCGGGGTTCGGCACGTCCGCCGCCGACCTGGGGGCGCTGTTCGCCAAGGCGGCCGCCGAGCGGCTGCGCACCCGCACACACCTGCCCTACCAGAAGGTCGGACCGTCCCTGCTTCCCGACTTCTACATGCCGTTCCAGGTGGAGCTGAGCCCGCACCTGGACGCCGCCCGGCCGCGCCTGACCGCCTGGTCGCACGCGATGGGCATCCTGAGCGAGGGCGTCTGGGACGAGGAGCGGCTCGCCGCCGCCGACCTGCCGCTCTGCGCGGCCGGCCTCGACCCGGACGCCACCGCCGAGGAGCTGGACCTCAGCTCCCAGTGGCTGACCTGGGGCACCTACGGCGACGACTACTACCCCCTGGTCTTCGGCCACCGCCGTGACGTGGCCGCCGCGCGGCTCACGACCGCCCGGCTCTCCGACTGCATGCCCATCGAGGGGAAGCTGGCCCTCGTCCCGGTGAACGGGATGGAACGGGGCCTGATCGACCTGTGGTCGCGGACGACCGCGACGATGACCCCCGACGAGCGGCGCACCTTGAAAACGTCCGTCGACAAGATGACCGAGAGCTGGGTGTGGGAGGTGTTCAACCAGCTCCACAACCGCGTCCCCGACCCGGTCGACTACCTGGAGATGCGCCGCGCCACCTTCGGCTCCGACCTCACCCTGAGCCTGTGCCGGATGGGGCACGGCCCGCAGATCCCGCCCGAGGTCTACCGCAGCGGCCCCGTCCGCTCCCTGGAGAACGCGGCCATCGACTACGCGTGCCTCATCAACGACGTGTTCTCGTACCAGAAGGAGATCGAGTACGAGGGCGAGGTCCACAACGCGATCCTCGTCACGCAGAACTTCTTCGGCTGCGACTACCCGACCGCGCTCGGTGTGGTCCACGACCTGATGACCCAGCGCATGCGGCAGTTCGAGCATGTCGTCGCCCATGAACTGCCCTTCGTCTACGACGACTTCGAGCTGTCGCCCGAGGCCCGCGACATCATGGACGGTTATGTCGCCGACCTGCGGAACTGGCTCGCCGGCATCCTGAACTGGCACCGCCAGGTCGACCGCTACAAGCCCGCCTTCCTGGCCCGCCGCGCCCACGGCTTCGTCCCCGACCGGGCACCGGCCCCGCCGTTCGCCCTGGGCCGGGTCGGCTGACATGCCGTAGCGCACCGAGCCGTACTCGCCCCGGCGGTCGTGCCGCCCGGGTCGCGCCTCCGACCGCGACCCGGGCGGCACGCGTCTGTGCGGACCGCCCGCGCGGCCCTGTGCCGAGGTTCACGACATCCACGGCAGGCGCGAGAAGGGCTTCACCTCGCCGTGGACGCCGGCCGCGACCCCGGACGGCTGCGCGAGGCCCTGCTGTCGGTCATGCCCGAGGGGCACGTCAACAGCGTCGGCATCTGCTTCGACGAGGTCCGGCTCCCGCTCTGCCAGCGCGGGGTCCACCCCGAGCTGGTCACCAGCGGCGTGCGGCTGGGACGAGAACCCCGGCGTGCTGACCTCCGACCGCGCCGGCCGCGACGCGGGGATCCGACCTCCCGCGACACCGCCCCAGCGCGCTGACGAGGTGTCAGTCTCACTCTTTCGTGGCTCGTCGCGCCGTCGTGCGCCGGGTAGATGTCCGCCGGACCCGAACCGCGGACCGGAGGCGCGCACCATGGAACAGACCGCGTTGAGACCCAAGGCCAGGCCCGGTGAGGCGGCCGACGAGGTACCCGGCGCCGACGAGGACCGACCGTCCGGCCCCGCCCCCGCCCCCGCCCGCCGTCCGCACGCCGCGCCCCGCCGCGCCCGCCAGCGGGTGATCACCCTGCTGTTCGCCCTGGTCACCTGTGTGGTCCTGGTCCTGTCGGGCGTCGGGCTCGGCGTGCTGGGTCTCGCGGTGACCGGCGGGGGCGGCCTCACGGCGGCACGGCAGGCCCCGATGGCCACCGCCCGCCCGGGCGACGGCCCGGCGCGCCCGGCCACCCCCGCCCTGGCCCCGGCGCAGGCCCCGGCCCAGGGCGCGGGCGGCCCGGCGTCCGCCCGCGCCACCCTCGGCATCGAGGCCGTCGACGCCCCCGGGGGCGCAGGCGCGCGCGTCGTCGGGGTGCATGTGCCCGGCCCCGGTTACGACGCGGGCCTCGTCCGCGGCGATGTCGTCCTGGCCCTGGGCGGCACCCGGACCGGATCGGCGGCCGACCTCGCGCGGGCCGTCGCCGCCGCGCGCCCCGGCACCCCGGCGAAGCTCCTCGTACGGCACGTGAACGGCAGCCGCCGGTACCTGGTGGCCGTACCCGGCGTGGTCATCTGACCCCCCGACGGGCGCCTGAGGTGAGCTCCTGCGCGGCCACGCGGAAACGGCCGGCCTCCTACGCGGCCACCCGGAAGTGGCTCGTCAGCCGGCCCTCGTCGTCCAGCACGTGGAACGCCAGTCCGGGCGGCGCCTCCCGGTCGGCGACCTGCTCGCCCTCCCAGGGCAGCCGGAGCGTCCACGTCACCCCCGGGCCGACGACCAGCGGCCGCCCCGCGAACATGGTCGCGGCGGGCGTGTGGGCGTGCCCGGTGATGATTCCCGCGATCTCGGTCCGGCGATCGAGGAGGCGGGCCAGCGCGGCCGGCCTGCCCAGTTGGTACGCGTCAGGCAGCGGGTGGTGCAGCGCCACCGGCGGATGGTGGAAGGCGAGGAGCGCCGGCCGGTCGCCGTCGAGGTCGTCGAGGGTCTCCTCGATCCAGGCGTACGTCTGCCCGTCCAGCTCGCCCTCGTCCCGCCCCGGAACGCTGGAGTCGCACATCAGCACCGCCGCGTCGTCGAAGAGGTGCACGGTGTTGACCGGGCCCTCCGCGGCCGGCTCGCCGAGCAGCGCCTTGCGGTAGGGCGCCCGGCTGTCGTGGTTGCCGGGGCAGGTGAGCACCGGGAACGGGGCGCCCCCGTCCCGCAGGCCGAGGAGACGCGCCGCCTCCTCGTACTCGGACTCGGTGCCGTGGTCCGCGATGTCCCCGGTCACCAGCAGCGCGTCCACCCGGCCCGGCAGGCCCCACAGCAGGTCGCGCACCCGCTCGGCCCGGCGGGTCGCCCGTTCCGTCCCGTCCAGATGCAGATCACTGATGTGCGCGAGTACGAGCATCGCCGTACGCCTCCCTTGGGCCCACTGCCAGGACGTCCTTAATGGACGAGGTGCATCTAAGCATTAGTTCTAACGGCACGGCAATCGGCAACCATTAGGGGTGGCGGCGCCCCGCGCGCCGACGCCCTGCGGCAATGGGCTCGCGTGCGCTGCCGCGGACGGGCAGGATGCTGCCCGTGGGGCGCGCCGCGCCCCGACCAGGGAACTCCGAGCCCACGGAGGCATGGATGACCGGCACGTCTGGCCACGGGTCCGCGCCACTGACCGCCGACGAAGCGCCCGCCCCCTCGGCCCCCTTCACCGTCGACGACTACCGCGCGCGGATGCGGCGGGCGGCGCGCGCCGCGTCCGGGGCGGGCCTCGACGGCCTGCTGGTGGCGCCCGGCCCCGACCTGGTGTGGCTGACGGGGTACCGGCCGCCGGAGACCGAGCGGCTGACCCTGCTGGTGCTGCGGGACGGCGAGAACCCGGTACTGGTGGTGCCGGCCCTGGAGGCCCCGGACGCCGAGGAGGCCCCCGGCGGCCCCGCGCTGGACCTGCGCGACTGGGCCGACGGCAAGGACCCCTACGACGCGGCCGTGTCCCTCCTCGGGCCGCGCGGCCGGTTCGGTGTCAGCGACAACACCTGGGCCCTGCACCTCCTGGGCCTCCAGGGGCGGCTGCCGGACACGGCGTACGTCGGGCTGTCCGAGGCCCTGCCGATGCTGCGGGCCGTCAAGGACGCGGCCGAGCTGGAGCGGATGGCGGCGGCGGGCGCGGCCGCCGACCGGGCGTACGAGGAGATCCGGGGGGTCCGGTTCGCCGGGCGCCGCGAGACCGAGGTCGCCGCCGATCTCGCCGACCTGCTGCGGCGGTTCGGGCACTCCCAGGTCGACTTCACGATCGTCGCCTCCGGGCCGAACGGCGCCAACCCGCACCACGAGGCCGGCGACCGCGTCATCACGGACGGCGACATGGTCGTCCTCGACTTCGGCGGCCTCAAGGACGGCTACGGCTCCGACACCTCCCGCACCGTCCACGTCGGCGAACCCGACGCCGAGGAACGCGAGGTGCACGACCTCGTGCGCGCCGCCCAGGAAGCCGGGTTCCGCGCGGTCCGGCCCGGCGTCGCCTGCCAGGACGTCGACCGGGCGGCCCGCGCCGTCATCGCCGACGCCGGGTACGGCGACCGCTTCATCCACCGCACCGGGCACGGCATCGGCGTCACCACCCACGAGCCGCCGTACATGGTCGAGGGCGAGGAACGCCCCCTCGTGCCCGGCATGTGCTTCTCCGTCGAACCCGGCGTCTACCTTCCGGGCCGCTTCGGGGTGCGGATCGAGGACATCGTGACCGTCACCGAGGACGGCGGGCGGCGCCTCAACACCACCCCGCGCGACCTGGCGATAGTGCACTGACCCCCTAGGAGCTCCCGACCCCCGACCCCCTCCCCTCCCTCCGGACGACAACGGCGCGACCATGACCCAGGCACCGACACCCACCGCGGACACCGTCCGCCGACTGCTCCGTTCCCTGACGCGGAACGGCGAGGGGAAGACCGGCGGCACGGGCGGTGACGGCCCCGACGTACGGCCCGTCACCGAGGAGGGCGGGCGGTGCGCCTGGTGGGTCGGCACCCGCCATGTGCTGCGCCTCGCCCCCGACCGGCACGCCGTCGTACGGCAGCGGCGCGAGCTGCGGCTGCGCGATCTGGTCCGGCCGCACGTCGGCGTCGCCGTCCCGGTGAGCGTCGCGCACGGCGAGTGGTCCGGCGGCCTCACCTACACGCTCGACACGCGGATCCCCGGCTCCGCCGCGCCCGTGCACGACGTGTCCGCCGTTGGCGAGGACGACCTGGCGGGGCTCCTCACTGGTCTGCGCGAGGTGCCGCTGCGGCAGGCGGAGGCGCTCGGGGTGCCGCGGTTGGCGCCGCGCTCCCTGGAGACCCTGCGGACGGCGGCGGGGCGGGCCGTCAAGCAGCTCGCCGGAGCCGACGAGTTCGACCCGGCGCGGCTGGGGCAGCTCACCGCCCCCAACACCGCGCAGCTCACCGCCCCGGCGGCCGTTCTCGTCCACCACGCGCTGACCGGGGAGCACCTGCTGGTCAGCGCCGACGGGCGGGTGCGCGGGGTGGTGGACTGGAGCGACGCGGCGATCGGCGACCCCGCCGAGGACATCGCCTGCCTCGCGACGGCGGTCGGCGCGCCCGCCGCGGTCCGCGCGGCGACCCTCGCGGGGTACGGCGCCCGCCCGTGTCTGCGGGGGCTCTGGCTGGCCCGCTGCGACACGGTGGTCGCTCTCGCGGCGGCCGCGGCCACGGCCACGCGGGGACGAGGTGCCGCCGTGTCGCCGCCGGGGCCGCCCGGGCCGCCGGTGCTGCGGGAACGGCTGCGGCGGGCGTGGGAGCCGATCCTTTTGGAGCGGGTGACCGATCTGCGGGGCGAGGACTGAGGATTGAGGCCGGCTTTCGGCCGGGAGCGGGGGCGCCTCACAGCTCGGGGCGGGCGCGGTACGGCGACTGCGGGTGGGTGCGGGGTTGCCCGCGCAGTTCCCCGCGCCCCTGACCGCGGCGGCGAAGCCAGCGGCCCGGCACCCGGCCCCCGCCGTGCCGCCCGGCGCCCCCGCCCCCGGTCGGTCGCGGCAGCGTCACGGCATGGTCAGTACCACGCACGACTCGCCGGGCACGTTCAGCAGGCCGTCCGTTCCCGGGGGCTCCACCGGGTCCCATGCGGCCAGGACGCGTGCGTCGGCTGTGCCCAGGGGGATCGCGGCCGGTTCCTTGCCCAGGTTGAGGGCCACCCGGACGTCGCCCCGGCGGAAGCCGAACCACCGGGCTTCCTCGTCGTAGGCGACCTTGACGTCGGAGAGGTCCGGGTCGGAGAGGTCGGCGTGGGTGCGGCGCAGGGTGATCAGGTCGCGGTACCAGGCCAGCATCCGCGCGTGGGGCTCGACCGCCGGCTCGGACCAGTCCAGGCACGAGCGGTCGCGCGTCGCCGGGTCCTGCGGGTCCGGCACGTCCTCCTCCGCCCACCCGTGCTCGGCGAACTCCCGCCGCCGCCCCCGCCGCACCGCCTCCGCCAGCTCCGGATCCGTGTGGTCGGTGAAGAACTGCCAGGGCGTGCCCGCGGCCCACTCCTCACCCATGAACAGCATCGGCGTGAACGGTCCCGTGAGCACCAGGGCCGCCGCGCACGCCAGCAGGCCGGGCGAGAGCGTCGCCGACAGCCGGTCGCCCTGGGCGCGGTTGCCGACCTGGTCGTGGGTCTGGGTGTAGCCGAGCAGCCGGTGCGCGGAGACCCGCGTACGGTCCAGGGGGCGGCCATGGGAACGGCCCCGGAACGACGAGTACGTGCCGTCGTGGAAGTACCCGCCGGTGAGGGTCTTCGCCAGCCCGGCGAGCCCCGCCCGCGCGAAGTCCGCGTAATAGCCCTGCGACTCGCCGGTCAGGGTCGTGTGCAGCGTGTGGTGGAAGTCGTCGTTCCACTGCGCGTGCAGCCCGATCCCGCCCTCAGCGCGCGGGGTGACCAGCCGCGGGTCGTTGAGATCCGACTCGGCGACCAGGAACAACGGCCGCCCCACCTCGGAGCCGAGCGCGTCCACGGCCGTCGACAGTTCCTCCAGGAAGTGGTGCGCGCGCGTGTCCCGCAGGGCGTGCACCGCGTCCAGACGCAGCCCGTCGAGGCGGTAGTCCCGCAGCCACGCCAGCGCGCTGCCGAGGAAGTACGCCCGCACCTCGTCCGAGCCGGGCGCGTCCAGGTTGACCGCCGCGCCCCAGGGCGTGTGGTGCCGCTCGGTGAAGTACGGGCCGAACACGGGCAGGTAATTGCCGGACGGGCCAAGATGGTTGTGGACCACGTCGAGCACCACCCCGAGGCCCCGCTCGTGCGCCGCGTCCACAAAGCGCTTGAGGGCCTCAGGGCCGCCGTACGGCTCGTGCACGGCCCACAGCGAGACCCCCTCGTACCCCCAGCCGTGCGTCCCGGGGAACGGGCACAGCGGCATCAACTCGACGTGCGTGATCCCCAGTTCGGCGAGATGACCGAGCCGCTCGGCGGCCGCGTCCAGCGTGCCCTCGGGGGTGTACGTTCCCACGTGCAGCTCGTACAGCACCGCGCCCGGCAGCCCGCGCCCCGCCCACGGCACCCGCCACGCGTACCGCCCGTGGTCGACGACCGCGCTCAGCCCGTCCGGGCCGTCCGGTTGACGGCGCGAGCGCGGATCGGGCCGCACGGGCCCGTCGTCGACGGCGAACCCGTAGCGCGTGCCGTCCGTCGCCTCCGCGTCGGCCGTCCACCAGCCCGGACGCTCGGGATCGCGCTCCATCGCGTGCGTGGCGCCCGCGCAGTGGAGCGTCATCCGGTCGGCTTGCGGTGCCCACACCTCGAACTGCACGGAACGGTTCTCCCTCGGCTGCCGGTCGTGATGGTCGGGGGACGGTCGGAGTCGTCATGGAGCCTTCCCGTCCATCGTGCGGCAAACGAGATCAAGGCGCCCACGGATCGGCGCGTTTGCCGCGCGCGTCGCACTCTTGCTCGCCATGTCCGAGGATCGTCACCGTTTACCGGTTTTCTGGACACCCCGGCTTCACTGACCGACAATCACACGCGTGACGTCGTCCTTCGAGTTCCACACCTACCCCGCGCGGCTGTCGGACGCCGAGCGCGACCGCGCGCTGAGGGTGCTCCGTGACGGCGTCGCCCTGGGCCGTCTCTCCCACGACACGTTCATCCGGCGCATGGAGCTCGCCCTCACCGCCCGCCGCTCCGACGAGCTGGCCGCGCTCACCGCCGACCTGCCCGTCGAGAGCCGCTGGTCCCGGCTGGTCCTCGGCACCGTCGGCGCCGTCTCCGGCTTCGGGGTGAAGCTGCGCCGGGCCTGGCAGGCCGAGCGGCTGCCCAAGCTCCAGCTGCCGCACCCGGCGAGCGGCCACGCCCTGCGCATCGGCCGCGACCCCGCCAACGGGCTCCGGCTCAGCCACGAGACGGTCTCCCGGGTGCACGCCGAACTGACCCGGCAGGGCGGCATGTGGATCCTGCGCGACCTCGGCTCCACCAACGGCACCACCGTCAACGGACGTCGGGTCGTCGGCGCGGCCGTCGTCCGCGACGGCGACCAGGTCGGTTTCGGCCGCATGGCCTTCCGCCTCTCCTCCGAGTGAGCCCGGCCCCCGAGCCACCGCAAAGCTCTGGCCTGGGATTTACGCAGCGAGTTTCCGAACCTGCCGTCCGTTCCGGGGTGTTGACGTAGGTTCTCGGCCATGACTGACTGTGCGTACACCATGCACAGCAGGTGAACCGACGGCGTCACATTCCGGGGAGGTGTGCCCTGCCGCCACTTCTCCGCTATCCGACCGTGGACGAGCTGTCCGCCCGCGCCGCGACCCTCGTCACCCGACATCCGCACCGCGCCCGGCTGCGCCGCGTGGGCACCTCACGGGCGGGCAGCCCGATGTGGCTGCTGTCCGTCGGACGGGGCACCCGCCACGCCCTCGTCGTCGCCGGCCCGCACCCCAACGAACCCGTAGGCGGCGCCACGGTCCTCCGGATCGCCGAACGCGCCCTGGCCGACCCCCGGTTCACCGAGGACGCCGACACCACCTGGAACCTGCTGCTCTGCCTCGACCCCGACGGCTCCCGGCGCAACGAGGACTGGCTGTCCGGCCCCTACACCCTCGGCCACTACTTCCGGCACTTCTTCCGCCCCGGCTTCCTCGAACAGCCCGAGTGGCTGCCCGACGGAGCGGCCGCCGCCGCCCTGCCGGAGACCCGCGCCCTGCTCGACCTCCAGGACGAGCTGCGCCCCTTCTTCCAGTGCTCCCTGCACGGCGTCGACGTCGGCGGCGGCTTCGTCGAACTGACCCGCGACCTGCCGGGCCTCGCCGAACGGGTCGCCCGGATCGCCGGCCGCCTCGCCGTACCCCGCGAGCTGAGCCCCTACGACACCCTGTACTGGCCGCGCATCGGCCCCGCCGTCTACCGCATCCCGCCCCCGCGCCGCGGTGACCTGGCCGCCGCCATCACCGAGGCCGCCGTCGAGTCCACCTGGTACCACCCGCACCGCTACGGCACCCTCACCGCCGTGGTCGAGGCACCCATGTGGGGCGTGGCCGCCGTGGAGGACGGCTCGCCGTCACCTGACGCCCACGCGGTCCTGCGCGGCGTCAGCCGGGCACTGCGCCGCGACACCCTGCTCCTGGAGGACATCCTCGCCCGCGTCCGCCCCTCGGTGAGCGACGGCCCGGACGCCGACCGGCTCCTCGCCCCCGTCGACGACTACTTACTCGTCGGCCCCGGCCTCGCCGACGCCTGGGACCCCGACGTCCACGACGGCACCGACCGCCCGCTGCCCCCGCTCGACACCGCACGGCTCACCACCCTCGCCATCTCCGGCCGCCGGGTGGCGTTGCGCACCGCCGGTCTGCTGCACCAGCTGGTGACCCGCGCCGGACACGACCCGGCCCACGCGCTGCCCGAGCTGAACCGGCTCCTCGACACGTGGTGCGCCGACTACCGCGACGGCTACGGAGCCCGCTGGATCCCCGTGGCCCGCCAGACGGAGTACCAGACCCGGGTCGTCCTCGCCGCGTTCACACTGGCCGCCCGGCGGGCCCGCGGCGGACACGCCCTCGGTGAGCCGCACACCGGCTCCCGTTCGGGTGAGCCGGAATGGAGTTCCGAGCCCGCCGTGCCGATGCACCGGGAATGACGAACACCACCCTCCGCACCGTCCGGGGCGGCCTGCTCGCGGCCCTCGCCCTCCTCGCCCTCGGCGCCTCCGCGCCCGCCGAGGCGGCCTTCCCGGGCAACTGGCTCTACGTCACCGTCACCAAGGGCGGCGGCATGTCCAGCGACACCCGCGGCACCCTGCTCCTGTGCGACCCTCCCCAGGGCCACGCCCGCGCCGCCGAGGCATGCGCCGAACTCGCCGGGGCGGACGGCGACATCGCCCGCATCCCCCTCAGGAACGGCATGTGCGTCCAGGTCTACGCCCCCGTCCGGGCCACCGCGCGCGGCGAGTGGAACGGCCGGCCCGTCGAGTACGACCACACCTTCGCGAACGGCTGCGTGATGTCGGCCCGCACGGGCTCGGTGTTCGCCCTGTCGAGCTGACGGCACCCCGGCGGGCGCTCAGGCCCCGCCGTCACCCCGCGCGTGGGAAGCCGCCGCCAGCACCGTCCGCACCTGGTGCTCCACCTGGTCCCGCACCGGCACCCACCGGGCGCGGAACCGGTCGGCGAACGAGTCGCTCCACTCGCCGACCAACTGCTCCAGCGGCCGCGCCCCCGGGTCCCCGGCGTCCACCAGCACCCGTCGCAGCATCGCCGCCGCCCGCAGCGGAAGCCGGCGTCCGAAGGCGTCCACACTGCCCACGTACGCCCGCGACACATCGGGCGGCGGCCCCGCCACCCAGTCCCGGGCCAGCCCCGGCACCAGCGCCAGCGCCCACCGGGCCGCCCGCAGCAGCGGCCCCTCGGGGCCCGGCAGCCGGGGCAGCGCCTCGTCGAGGATCCGCTCCACCTCGCCCGCCTCGTCGAGCAGCCGCCGGGCCAGCCACCGCAGCGCCTGCGTCGGGGCCGGGTGCGGGGCGGTGTCGTCCACCAGGTCGCTCGCCCACATCGGCACCTCGACGACCGCCGTGAGCCCGCCGTACCGGTGGGCGTGGTACCAGGTGCTGTGCCGTGCGTCGTCGGGCAGGCTCGGGAACGCCGCGTGGCCGGGGCCCGGCATCACGAACACCCCGGGTCCCGAGGCGGGCCAGCCCGCCGCGTCGGAGGCGCTCGTCTCCACCGGTATGCCGAGTTCCGCCGCAGACTTTGCGAACGGCTCGGCCAGCCCGGGCACGTCCTTCGTCAGCTGCACCCAGCTGCCGCCGAGATCCGTGCCGTGCAGGGTCACCTGGAGATAGGGCCGCAGCTCGTCCAGCACCGTCAGCAGTGCCCGCGTCTCGGGCGGCAGCCGGTCCGGCGGCAGCACCGACGGCGACCACTCCGGCTGCTCGGGCCCGGCCGGCCGGAAGAACCCCAGGTGGTAGTCGAGGAGGGTGCGCGGCGCCGGGGCGGTGTGCAGGCTCGCCCCGTCCGGGTCCGCGCACAGCACGAAGTGCCAGGAGACCCCGGTCCGTAACTCCCGGTCCAGCGCCACGCGCTCGGCGAGCGCCAGCACCGTCGAGCCGCCCGTCGGCTCGTTCGCGTGGGCGCCCGCGACGACGAGGACGGCACGTCTCGCATGGCCGACGGACAGCAGCCGCAGGGGCCGGCCGGCCCGCGAGACACCGATTCTTCGGAGGGCGCACAGATCCGGCCGGCGAACCGTCAGCTCCCTCGCCCTCGACTCCAGCTCCGCCACCGTGGGATAACCCGGCTCCAACAGCAGACCCACCCCCGTCCAGTCCACCCGCGTCGGCGTCCTCGCACCCGACCTGAAACGAGCGCGGGGACGCATGCCAGTGTGCGTCGGCGCACGGGGCGGCTCCCAGGGGCGCCCAGAGGCATTCACGGCGACCCGGTCCCGGTCCGGCCGCTACCCTGCGCCGACCCGCTCCAGCAGCGCCACCGGCAGCCCGTCGAACAGGTCTGCCACCGGTACCTCGCCGGTGAACTCCCGTTCCCCGCCGAGGACATCGGCCCACCGTCCCTCCGGCAGGGCCAGCCGGGTGTCCGCCCAGCCGCCGGCCTCGGCGAGCCGCAACGACAGCCGAGTGACCGCCGTGACCACCGCGCCGGACCGCGCGAACGCCACGCAGTGCCCGGCCGCCGGCCCGGTCGCCGACAGGGGCGCGTACGTCGCCGCGTCCCCGAAGACCTCGGGCCGCCGCTGCCGCAGCCGCAGCGCGGCCACGGTGACCCGGTGCTTGTCCGAGTCCCCGTCGCGCGGGGCGAACGGCGCCCGGTTGTCCGGGTCCACCAGCGCCCGGTACTCGCCCTCCGTGCCCTGGTAGACGTCCGGCACGCCCGGCATGGTCAGCTGCACCAGGGCCGCACCCAGGACGTTCGCGCGGATGTACGGCTCCAGCTCGGCCCGCAGCCGCCCGGTGACCCGCGTGTCCACCGCCGGGCCGCGGGCGACGAACTCGGCCACCGCCCGCTCGTACTCGGGGTCCTGCTCGGTCCACGACGTGTGCAGCCCCGCCTCCCGCACATGCTTGAGCAGCGCCCCCCGCAGGCGCTCGGCGTCGGCGGGCCCCAGCCCGAACGCCGTCTGCCACGCGGCCCACGCCAGGTGCGGGTCCGGCACCCCGGCGCCGTCCCGCGTCACCTCCGCCAGCGTGTCCGCCCACCGCCGAGGGCACTCGCCGAGCACCGCGATCGCCGCCCGGACGTCCGCGCTGCGCTTGGTGTCGTGCGTCGACAGCACCGTCCCGGTGACCGGCCAGTCCCGCTGCACGCGCGCGCAGTAGGCGTGGAAGTCCTCGGGGGAGACGGCGGGGCTCCCGGGGTTCCCGCCCACCTCGTTCGCGGACAGCAGCGGCACATGGCGGTAGAACGCCGTGTCCTCCACCGACTTGGCCCGCAGCGCCGACGAGGTCTGCGCGAACCGCGTCCGGAACTCCACCTTCTCCGGTCCGTCCCCGAACCGCCCCAGCACCAGATCCCGTACGACGTCCACCGCCCGAGCCTCCTCGGGCACCGCGAACGCCGTACGGGCCTCGGCGGCGGCCTCCTCGGTGACGACGAGGGAGGCGTCCTGGGAGGCGTACGGCCGGTAGACCTCCATCCGGACGAGCAGCTCGCACAGCGCGGTGCGCAGCGCCCACGGCGCACGGTCGCGCAGCACCGGCTCGGGGGAGCGCTCGCACAGCCCGTGCGCCACCCGGGTGAGCCGGTCCACCTCCGCGGCCAGCTCGTGGGTGAGCACCCGGTACGCGGCCCGCCGCACGGTCGCCGCCCAGTCGCCGCCCAGGTCGGGCCGGGCGGCCGTGAACCGCCGGTAATGGTCCAGCAGCTCACCCGCCCCCGCCGGGTCGGTGAACAGCCCGTCGACCTGCCGCAGCGCGTCGTACCCGGTGGTCCCCGCGACCGGCCAGGCGCCCGGCAGGGCCTCGCCGTCCGCGAGGATCTTCTCGACGACGGTCCACCGGCCCCCGGTGGCCTCGTGCAGCCGCCGCAGGTACGCGTCGGGATCGGCGAGCCCGTCGGGATGGTCGACCCGCAGCCCGTCGATCACCCCCTCGTGGAGCAGCTCCAGGATCTTCGCGTGGGTCGCCGCGAACACCTCCGGCTCCTCCACCCGCACCCCGATCAGCTCGGAGATGCTGAAGAACCGCCGGTAGTTCAGCTCCGTACGGGCCAGCCGCCACCACACCGGCCGGTACCACTGGGCGTCCAGCAACTGGGGGAGCGGCAGCTTCTCCGTGCCCTCGCGCAGCGGGAGGACATGGTCGTAGTACCGCAGCTCCCGCCCGTCGACGACGAACTGCTCGATCTCGTCACCCAGCGGCCCTCCGAGCACCGGCAGCAGCACCTGCCCGCCCCGTGCCTCCCAGTCGATGTCGAACCACCGCGCGTACGGCGACCCCGGCCCCTCGCGCAGCACCTCCCACAGCGGCCGGTTGTGCCGGGGGGACATCGCCATGTGGTTCGGCACGATGTCCACCACCAGCCCCAGCCCGTGCTCCCGGGCGGTCCGGGCCAGCTCCCGCAGCCCCGCCTCACCTCCCAGCTCCGCCCGTACCCGTCCGTGGTCGACCACGTCGTACCCGTGCCCCGACCCCGGCACCGCCTCCAGGACCGGGGACAGATGCAGATGCGTCACCCCCAGCGAGGCGACGTACGGCACGGCGTCCGCCGCGGCGGCGAACGGGAACGCGGGCTGGAGCTGGAGCCGGTAGGTGGCGGCAGGCACGACAGACGTCATAGGGACCTACGTACCCGCCCCGGACGGATCGGAGCGCCCTGACACGCGAACAGACGAGGTTTCTTCCACCGGGTCCGGCGCTAGGCCCTGTCGTCAACATCCCGCCGTCGCCCGGAGCGGGGTAGGTGGGAATTTGACGACAGGGCCTAGCGCCGGCCGCCGCAGCACCGCCATGCTCCGGTCCACCAGCGTCAGCCGCTCCCCGGCGCCCACCTTCGGCCCGTCCTCGGGGACGGGGTCGTCCCGCCCGGTGTCCACGACCACCTGCCACTGCCGCCCGTGGTTGACGGGCACCACGAACTCCAGCGGCTCGGCCGACGCGTTGACCATCAGCAGGAACGAGTCGTCGGTGATCCGCTCCCCGCGCGCGCCGGGCTCGGAGATCGCGTTCCCGTTGAGGAACACGGTCATGGCCCCGGCCTGGGCCGAGTCCCAGTCCCGCTGGGTCATCTCGCGGCCCTCGGGCGTGAACCAGGCGATGTCCGACAGCTCGTCGTGCGTGCCCTCCACGGGCCGCCCGTGGAAGAACCGCCGCCGCCGGAACACCGGATGGTCCTTCCGCAGCCAGACCATCGCCCGGGTGAAGGCCGGCAGACCGGCGAAGGCGTCGGCGTCCGCGTCGTCACCCTCTCTGCCCTCGGACGGCCAGGGCACCCAGGACAGCTCGTTGTCCTGGCAGTACGCGTTGTTGTTGCCGTGCTGCGTGCGGGCGAACTCGTCGCCGTGGCTGAGCATCGGCACGCCCTGTGACAGCATCAGCGTGGCGATGAGGTTGCGCATCTGCCGGACCCGCAGGGCGATCACCTCGGGATCGTCGGTCTCGCCCTCGGCCCCGCAGTTCCACGACCGGTTGTGGCTCTCGCCGTCCCGGTTGTCCTCGCCGTTCGCGTCGTTGTGCTTCTCGTTGTAGGACACCAGGTCCCGCATCGTGAAGCCGTCGTGGCAGGTCACGAAGTTGATGGAGGCCAGCGGGCGCCGCCCGTCGTCCTGGTACAGGTCGGAGGAGCCGGTCAGCCGCGACGCGAACTCGGCGAGGGTGCGCGGCTCACCGCGCCACAGGTCCCGCACGGTGTCCCGGTACTTGCCGTTCCACTCGGTCCACAGCGGCGGGAAGTTCCCCACCTGGTAGCCGCCCTCACCGACGTCCCAGGGCTCGGCGATCAGCTTGACCTGGGAGACCACCGGGTCCTGCTGGACCAGGTCGAAGAAGGACGACAGCCGGTCCACCTCGTGGAACTGCCGCGCCAGCGTGGCGGCCAGGTCGAAGCGGAACCCGTCCACATGCATCTCGGTGACCCAGTACCGCAGCGAGTCCATGATCAGCTGGAGGACGTGCGGGGACCGCATCAGCAGCGAGTTCCCCGTGCCCGTCGTGTCCATGTAGTAGCGGGGGTCGTCCGTCAGCCGGTAGTACGACGGGTTGTCGAGGCCCCGGAACGACAGGGTCGGGCCCAGGTGGTTGCCCTCGGCCGTGTGGTTGTAGACCACGTCGAGGATCACCTCGATCCCGGCCTCGTGCAGCGCCCGCACCGCCGACTTGAACTCCAGCACCTGCTGCCCCCGGTCGCCCCAGGAGGCGTAGGCGTTGTGCGGGGCGAAGAAACCGATCGTGTTGTAGCCCCAGTAGTTGTTGAGGCCCATGTCGACCAGCCGGTGGTCGTTGACGAACTGGTGGACGGGCATCAGCTCCAGCGCCGTCACCCCCAGCTCGGTCAGGTGCTCGATGACCGCCGGGTGGGCGAGCGCGGCGTAGGTGCCGCGCAGCTCCTCGGGGAGGCCCGGGTGCCGCATGGTGAGGCCCTTGACATGCGCCTCGTAGATCACCGTGTGGTGGTACTCGGTGCGGGGCCGCCGGTCGTCGCCCCAGTCGAAGTAGGGGTTGACCACGACCGACGTCATCATGTGCGGGGCGGAGTCCAGGTCGTTGCGCCGGTCCGGCGCCCCGAAGTGGTAGCCGTACACCTCCTCCCCCCAGCTGATGGAGCCGCTGATCGCACGCGCGTACGGGTCCAGAAGCAGCTTCGCGGAGTTGCAGCGCAGCCCGCGCTCCGGTGCGTACGGCCCGTGCACCCGGAACCCGTACCGCTGACCGGGCATCACGCCCGGCAGATACGCGTGCCGTACGAACGCGTCCGTCTCGCGCAGTTCCACCGCCGTCTCGGAGCCGTCGTCGTGCAGCAGACACAGCTCGACTCGGTCCGCGGCCTCCGAGAAGACCGCGAAGTTGGTGCCGGCGCCGTCGTATGTGGCACCGAGCGGATACGCCTGTCCAGGCCAGACCTGCATGGATACGACTCTTCCCGTTGTCGCGCGCCGCCGGGGCGACTGTCGAAGGGAGTCTCCCCCAAAGTGGGGAACCAACGACGGCATATGTCTTTCTTGCCGCGGCGCCGTGCGTCATCCCTTCGGATGGGGGAAAGGAATCGGCTCCTTCCCGGACCGCCCCGGAAAACGGAACCTCCGTACGACATGGGGCGGTTGAGAAAGGACCTGTCCATCGGGCTGCACCGCCCCCCGCTCCCGGAGTACCCTTCCTTGATCGTTGAGTAGGGGTGAGCTCGGGGGAGCGGAAGGCGGTGCGTGGGTGGGCTCGGGAGGGCTGGAGTTGCCTCCTGGTGACACGGGCGACACGGGTCACGAGGGGAACTCCACGGATGTCCCGCCCGGCGCGGTGTCCCTGGCACGGCCGACGGAGACGGGCTCCATCGGCCCGGAACTGGACTGGAACGCCGACGCCTGGCTCGAAGTGCGTACGCGCGCCCAGCGGGCCGGCCGCGCCTACATCTGGCTGAACCTCGTCGAACAGCGGCTGCGCGCCGTCGTGGCCGCCGTGCTGCGCCCCATCTACGAACCGGTCCACGGCGACGACTGGGTGGTGGCCGCCGCCGGCCCCGCCGGACAGGAGTGGGTGCAGCGCGCCGTCGCGGTGCGCGAGGTCAGCCGCCGCAAGGGCTATCTCCTCGACCCGGCCGACGACAACGTCCTCAGCTTCCTCACCCTGCCCCAGCTGCGCGAGCTGATGATCCAGCACTGGCCCTGCTTCGAGCCGTACGTCGACGAGCGGCGCGACGTGGAACTGGCCCTCGACGAGCTGGAGGTCACCCGCAACGTCGTCTCCCGCAACCGGGCCCTGTCCGAGGCCGTCCTCGCCCAGGCCGAACGGGCCTCGGCGAAACTGCTGGAGATACTCGGCGCGGGCAGCGACGTCCCCTCGGCGCGCCGGCTGCCCGTCGACGCGGTGGAGGACCTGATCGGCGACCGGTACGCGGACGTCGTCGCCGTCCATCCCGACCGGGTGCGGCTGCTGCGGCAGTTCCCCGCCGAGGACCTCTTCGGAGGCGCCCGCCGCCTCGACGCCATCGGCATAGGGCTCAACCTGCTGGTGCAGAACTTCTCCGGGCGCCGCCTGGTCCGGCTCGCCGAGTCCGGCTGCCGCGTCCGGCTGCTGTTCCTCAACCCGGCGTCCAGCGCGGTCAAGCGCCGGGAGCGTGAACTCGGGATAAAACGGGGCGAACTCAGCCGGGCCGTCGAGATGAACATCCTGCACATGCGCCGGGTCCGCTCACGGCTGCGCGACCCCGGGGCCTTCGAGATCCAGGTCTTCGACGAGACGCCCCGCTTCACCGCCTACCTCGTGGACGGCGACGGCTCGGACGGCGTCGCCGTCGTCCAGACCTATCTGCGCCGCACCCGCGGCATGGAGGCGCCCGTACTGGTGCTCCGCGGCGGCAACCGGGTGCTCAAGGCGGACGAGAACGGCGAAGCCGGGCTTTTCGACACCTATCGCGAGGAGTTCGAAGTGGCCTGGGCCGACTCGCGCCCGGTGTCATGACCCGCGCCGCGTCCCCGAACCGGCCCGCTTGCCGGTGCCCGGACCGGCCTGCCTGCCCGCGCCCGAACCGGCCCGCGGGCTCTCTCGGAGGGGCTGCCGGGCGGGGGTGAGCGGAACGCGGTCCTCTCATTGTCAGTGGCGCATGCGATGGTGGTGACCACTGGGGGAAAGCACCACCAAGAAGGGGGGCCAGCATGGGTTGGCACCGGCAGCTGCTGATCGGCTTCGACCTGGAGACCACCGGGACGGACCCGCGCGAGGCGCGCATCGTCACCGGGGCGGTGATCGAGGTCAAGGACGGGGAGCCGGTCGGCCACCGGGAGTGGCTCGCCGACCCGGGCATGGAGATCCCCGAGGAGGCGGTGGCGGTGCACGGCATCACCAACGCCCGTGCGACGGCCGAGGGCAGACCCGCCGACCAGGTCGCCGACGCCATCGCCGACGTCCTCGTCTCCTATTGGAAGACCGGCGTCCCGGTCGTGGCGTACAACGCGGCCTTCGACCTCACCCTGCTCTCCGCGGAGTTGCGCCGCCACGGCCTGCCGTCCCTGCGGGACCGCCTGGGCGGGCTCGACCCGGCCCCAGTCGTCGACCCGTACACCATCGACCGCTCGGTCGACCGCTACCGCCGGGGCAAACGCAACCTCGAAGCGGTCTGCGCCGAGTACGGCGTCCCTCTCGACGCCGCGCACAACGCCTCCGCGGACGCCCTGGCCGCCGCCCGGCTCGCCCGCGCGATAGCCGTCCGCCACCCCAAGGTGGCCGCCCTCGGACCTGCCGAGCTGCACCGCCGCCAGATCGAGTGGTACGCCGAATGGGCCGCCGACTTCCAGGACTTCCTGCGCCGCAAGGGCGACGCGGACGCGGTGGTGGACGGCATATGGCCGCTGCGTGAGCCGGCGGACGAGACGGTCCGCTAGGCCCCTTCCGGTGGACCGACGCACGGACCGACCACGGACGACGCACGGACCGACCACGGACGACGCACGGACCGACCACGGACGACGCACGGACCGACCACGGACGACGCACGGACCGACCACGGCGACGCACGGACCGACCACGGCGACGCACGGACCGACCCGGAAGGCGAGCAGCCCGATGATTTCTCTGCGCGAGACCCAGGACGGCGACCTGCCCCGCTTCTGGGCCCACCAGTCCGACCCCGACGCGCAGCACGCCGCCGCCTTCACCGGCAAGTACCACTACGACCGGGCGGAGTTCGACGCCCACTGGGCGCGGATCCGCGCCGACGCCGGCATCGTGCAGCGCACGATCCTTGCCGACGGCGAGGTGGCCGGCCACATCGCGGTCTTCGGCCCTCCGGATGAACGCGAGGTCACCTATTGGATCGACCGCGCCCACTGGGGCCGGGGCATCGCCACCGACGCCCTGACCACCCTCCTGGCCCTCGTCCCGGACCGGCCGCTGTACGCCCACGCCGCCGCGGACAACACCGGCTCGCTCCGCGTGCTGGAGAAGTGCGGCTTCGTCGTCACCGGCCAGGACCGGGGCTTCGCCCTGGCCAGGGCCGCCGAGATCGACGAAGTGACCCTCACCCTGACCTGATGAGTCCGGCGGTCAGAAGGGGTACCAGCGCACGGTCTCGTCGCCGTCCCGCAGCGAGGCGACCCGGCGTCGGAACTCCGCCAGCGCCCCGGGGTCGCTCGGCGCGTGCTGCGCCACCCATGCGCAGCTGGCCGTCTCCCGGGCACCGCGCAGCACGGAGCAGCCCTCCCAGGCGCGGACGTCCCAGCCGTAGGCGGCGGTGAAGGCGTCGTACTCCTCGGCCGGCAGCCCGTAGCGGTCGTGCGAGAGCGCCATGACGACGAGGTCGTGCTCGCGCAGATCACCGGAGAAGGTCTCCAGGTCGACCAGGAGCGGGCCGTCGGGCCCGACATGGACGTTGCGGGGCAGGGCGTCGCCGTGGATGGGCCCCGGCGGCAGATGGGGGACGAGGGCGGCCGCGGCAGCCGCGAAGCCGTCGCGGCGCTCGCGCAGATACGCCGCGTCGGCCGGGTCGATCGCGTCGCCCGCCAGCCGCAGCCAGCGTTCGACACCGCCCAGCAGGTCGCGCCGCGGCAGGTCGACCTCGGGGGAGGGCAGCGCGTGGACCAGCCGCAGCAGTTCGGCCACATCGCGGGCGCCCGCGGGCCGTACGGCCTCGGGCAGCCGGTGCCACACCGTCACCGGGTGCCCCTCCACGAGCAGCGCCTCCGCCCCGGCGGCCCGCACCGCCGGTACGCCCGCCTCGGCGAGCCACGCCGCGATCCGCAGCTCACGCCGGGCCCGGTCGAGGAGCTCGGCGTCGCGGCCCACCTTGACCACCAGGTCACCGGCGGCGAACACCGCGTTCTCGCCCAGCGCGAGCAGCCGCGCGTCCCCGGCCGCGCCGGACAGCACACCCGACGCCACCAGTACGTCCCGCGCCCGTGCCTCGTCCATCCGTCGCCTCCGTGTCCGGCCCTGTCCCTGAGGCCCGACGCTCCCTCGCGGGAGGCCGGGTTCACGCCACTTCGCGGCCAGTCTCGCATTCGCACAGGTCGGACCCTGTGCGCGGTACCTTGACGGTCTGTCATGCCCTCAGCACCATGACGGACATGACCGTGGCGACCGCGACGCCGAGGCGTCCGCGACCGGAGAGGCGGCGCACGTCGGCCGCGGACCGGGCGCGGCGCCCCCTGGACCACGGCGCTTGGTTCCTGGTGCTGCCGGCCCTGATCCCCATCCTGGTGCTGAGCGTGGGACCGCTGCTGTACGGGATCGCGCTGGCGTTCACCGACGCCCAGTCGGGCCGCACCGAGCCCACCGAGTGGATCGGCACCCTGAACTTCCGGGACCTGCTGCACGACACCCTGTTCTGGGAGTCGTTCCGGATCGGATTGCTGTGGGCGGTCGGGGTGACCGTGCCGCAGTTCCTGCTCGCGCTGGGCCTCGCCCTGCTGCTCAACGAGCGGTTACGTCTGCGTTGGCTGGCGCGGGCCCTCGCGATCGTGCCGTGGGCGATGCCCGAGGTGGTCGTCGGCGTCATGTGGCGGCTGGTCTACAACCCGGACGCGGGCATCCTCAACGAGACCCTGCGCGACCTCGGGCTCGGTGACGGCCGTGACTGGCTGAGCGGGCTGGCGACCGCCCTGCCCGCCGTCATCGTGGTCGGTGTCTGGGCGGGCATGCCCCAGACCACGGTCGTCCTGCTGGCGGGGCTGCAGAACACGCCCCGGGAACTCCACGAGGCCGCCGCGATGGACGGCGCGGGCGCCTGGCGCCGCTTCCGCGCGGTCACCTGGCCCGCCCTCAGACCGGTCGCCCTGGCGATCACCGCCCTCAACCTCATCTGGAACTTCAACTCCTTCGCCCTGGTGTACGTGCTCACCAGCGGCGGACCGGGCGGCCGCACCCGGCTGCCGATGCTCTTCGCCTACGAGGAGGCGTTCCGCTACGGGCAGTTCGGGTACGCGGCGGCGATGGGCTGTGCGATGGTCGCGCTGATCTCGGTCGTCCTCGCGTTCCATCTGGTGGGCCGGCTGCGGCGGGGCGGTGAGGCATGAGGACCGGCAGGGCGGCCCGCGCGGGTCAGTACACGGCGCTCCTCGCGTATCTCGTCTTCCTCGTGTTCCCCTTCCTCTGGCTGGTCTCCACCGCCTTCAAACCGGCCCGCGAACTGGGCCGCCTCCATCCGACCTGGATCCCCGAGGACCCGACGCTCGCCAACTTCCGGCAGGCCCTCGACGAACAGCCGCTGCTGGAGGCCGCGCTCAACTCGCTGGTCGCGGCGGTCGGCGCGGCCGTCGTCGCCGTCCTGATCGCCACCCCGATGGCGTATGTCATGGCCCGGCACCGCACCACGCTGTCGCGGATGGCGACCGGCTGGGTGGTGGTCAGCCAGGCGTTCCCGTTCGTCCTGGTGATCATCCCGCTGTTCCTGGTGCTGAAGAACCTACGGCTGATCAACACGGTGCCCGGCCTGATCATGGTGTACGTGGTGTGGGCGCTGCCGTTCGCGCTGTGGATGCTCGTCGGCTACGTCAGGGCCGTGCCCGTCGAGCTGGAGGAGGCGGCGGCGGTCGACGGGGCCGGGCGGCTGCGGACGCTGGTGTCGGTGACGGCGCCGCTGCTGGCGCCGGGCATCGTGGCGACGGCACTGTTCGCGTTCATCACCGCGTGGAACGAGTTCTTCTTCGCGCTGGTGCTGCTCAAGACCCCGGAGAAACAGACTCTCCCGGTCGTCCTCACCCATTTCATCGGCGCCGAGGGCGTCGCCGACCTCGGCCCGCTGGCCGCCGCCGCGTTCCTCGCGACGCTGCCCTCGCTGGTCGTCTTCGCGGTCATCCAGAAGCGGATCACGGGCGGCATGCTCGCCGGGGCGGTGAAGAGCTGATGCGCGGTCCCCGATGGCTGACGGCGGTCCTGCTGCTGGGCCTGCTCGCCGCCGGCTGCACCGCGGACGGCGGCGACGGCTCCGACGACGGCCGGATCACCCTCCGCTTCCAGTCGCTGGCCTGGCAGGAGGAGTCCGTCGCCGTCAACAAGGAGCTGGTGGCGGAGTGGAACGCCACGCACCCCGGCGTCCGGGTCGAGTACGCGCAGGGCAGTTGGGACAGCGTCCACGACCAGTTGCTCACCTCCTTCGAGGGCGGTGAGGCCCCGGACATCATCCATGACGCCTCCGACGACCTCGCCGACTTCGCCCACGGCGGCTACCTCGCCGACCTGCGCGGCCTGCTGCCCGAGCGGCTCAGGGCGGACATCCCGTCGCACAGCTGGGAGACCACGACCTTCGGGGACGGGATCTACGGGGTGCCCTTCCTCCAGGAGCCGAGGGTCCTGATCGCCAACGCGACCTGGCTCCGCGCGTCCGGAGTCCGTGTCCCGACGCCCGAGGACCCATGGAGCTGGGAGGAGTTCCGTGCGGTCACCGAGGAGTTGAGCGGGGACGGCACCTACGGGGTGGCCTGGCCGCTGAAGGAGCCGGTGTCGGCCACGCTCAACCTGTCGCTGTCGGCCGGCGGGCAACTGTTCCACCGGGACGGCGACGGGAAGGTGGAGATCCGCTTCGAGGCCGCCGACGCGGTCGTGCCGAGGACCGTGCACGACGGGGTGAACACCGACCGGAGCGCGCCCGGCACCACGCTCGGCATGGGCGGCTCGGACACCCTGCCCGGGTTCTTCGGCGGCAGATACGCGATGGTCCCGCTGGGCTTCTCGTACCGTCAGCAGATCGTCCAGCAGGCGCCCGAGGGGTTCGAGTGGCAGGTGCTGCCGGCCCCGGCCGGTGCCGCGGGCCTCACCCAGGGCGTCAGCCCGCAGACCCTCTCCATCGCCGAGGACAGCCCCCACAAGAAGGAGGCCGCCGCGTTCGTCGACTTCCTGCTGCGGCCCGCGAACATGGTCCGTCTCGCCCTCGGCGACTGGATGCTGCCGACCGGCACCGAGGCGCTGAAGGACCCCGCCCTGCGCACCGAGGAGCACGGCTGGGCCACGGGCACGGCCCTCGCCGCACACCTCCGCTCCGCCCCGGCCCAGTCGGTGCGCGGCTACCCGGAGTGGAAGGACAAGGTGGCCACGCCCGCCTTCCAGGAGTACTACAGCGGCGCCATCGGCCTCGACGAACTGCGCACCCGCCTGGAGGAGGACGGGAACCTGGTCCTGGCCCGCTATCAGCGCTGACTGCCTGAATTGCATTGCACGAGACGTCTCGTCTCGCTTAGGGTCCTCGCATGACCTCCCACATCGCCATGTTCTCCATCGCCGCCCACGGTCACGTGAACCCGAGCCTCGACGTGATCCGGGAGCTGGTCGCGCGTGGCCGCCGCGTCACGTACGCGATCCCGCCGGCCTTCGCCGAGAAGGTGGCCGCGACCGGCGCCGAGCCCCGGCTGTGGCACTCGACGCTGCCCGGCCCCGACGACGACCCCTCGGCCTGGGGGAGCGAACTGCTCGACAACGTGGAGCCCTTCCTCGACGACGCGATCCAGGCCCTGCCGCAGCTCGCCGCGGCGTACGAGGGCGACGAACCCGACCTCGTGCTGTACGACATCACCGCCTACCCGGCACCCGTCCTCGCCCGCCGCTGGGGCGTCGAGGCGATCTCGCTCTCCCCGAACCTGGTCGCCTGGGACGGCTACGAGGAGGAGGTCGCCGAACCGATGTGGGCCGAGCCGAAGAAGACCGGGCGGGGCAAGGCGTACTACGCCCGCTTCCACGCCTGGCTGGAGGAGAACGGGATCACCGAGCACCCGGACTCGTTCGCCGGCCGCCCCGCCCGCTCCCTCGTCCTCATCCCGAAGGCGCTCCAGCCGCACGCCGACCGGGTCGACCCGAGCCGGTACACCTTCGTCGGCGCCTGCCAGGGCGACCGCTCCGCGCAGGGCGACTGGCGGCGGCCCCCCGGTGCCGAGAAGGTGCTCCTCGTGTCGCTCGGGTCGGCCTTCACCAAGCAGCCCGCCTTCTACCGCGAGTGCGTCCGGGCCTTCGGCGGCCTGCCGGGCTGGCACATGGTGCTCCAGGTCGGCCGCCATGTCGACCCGGCCGAACTGGGTGAGATCCCGGCCAACGTCGAGGTCCGGGACTGGGTGCCGCAACTGGCGGTCCTGGAGCAGGCCGACGCCTTCATCACCCACGCGGGCGCGGGCGGCAGCCAGGAAGGGCTCGCCACCGCCACGCCCATGGTGGCCGTACCGCAGGCCGTCGACCAGTTCGGCAACGCCGACATGCTCCAGTCCCTCGGGGTGGCCCGTCACCTCCCCATGGAGGAGGCCACGGCCGAGACCCTGCGCGAGGCCGTGCTCGCCCTCGTGGACGATCCCGACGTCGCGCACCGGCTCAAGGAGATCCGGGAGGAGATGGCACGGGAGGGCGGCACCCGGCGGGCCGCCGACCTCATCGAGGCCGCCCTCAGGGCCCGGCCATAGTGAGGCGATGCAGGAAAAAGCGGGACGGTTGCGTCTCTACCGTGAAGTCTCGGCGCATTTTAGGTAACGGTCCGGTCGCTTCATAACGCTCGGGTAACGCTCGCCTCGCGGGGTGAGCGTACTGATCCTGGTGCCGAGTACGACCGTTACCCCTTCCGAAAGGTTGCACTCGGCACTTCTTGTACCTCGGGTGAACAGCTCCCAAGCTGAGTTTGAATTCACTTCGAACGCCAGGAAGTTGACTCATGCGCCGAGACATACCCGACCTCGCAGAGGTGCGCCGCGTCACGCAGAAGAAGCGTGACGCCTGGTGGACCGTGCTTCTCGTCGACCCGGTCGCCACACCGCTCGTGCGGCTCACGGCGAAGTACACGAGGATCACGCCCAACCAGCTGACATGGGGCGCCTTCCTGCTCGGTCTGGTGTCCGCGGCCTGCTTCGCGCTGGGCGACTGGCGCTGGCTGATCGCCGGCGCCGTCCTCTACCACCTGAGCTTCATCCTCGACTGCATGGACGGCAAGGTCGCCCGGCTGACCGGCCAGGGCTCGGTGTTCGGCGCCTGGCTCGACTTCGTCTTCGACCGCATCAGGGTGGCGGCGTGTGCGGTGGCCCTGATGGCCGGGCAGTACCACCGCACGGGCGACACCCTCTACATCTGGCTCGCCGCCGCCGTCATCGGCTGCGACGCCCTGCGCTACATCAACTCCCTGGAGACCTTCAAGGTCCGCCACACCATGCGCAAGCAGATCAAGGCGCGGCTCCGCGAGGCCCGCCGCGCCGAGAACGAGCGCGAGCTCGCCTTCATGGAGGACCTGCTCCGCGAGAACCCCGAGGCCGACATCGAGCAGGACCTGCGCACGGTGACCGCCGAGGCCGTCCAGACGGCGCCGCAGGCCCAGGTCGTCGACCTCCACCAGGAGTTCCGCCGCCGCTTCCCCGCCTATCTGCGCGTACGGTCCTTCCTGCTGCGCCACCGGGTCCGTCCTCATCTGATCAGCGGTATCGAGTTCCAGATGGGTGTCTTCATGGTCGGCCCGCTGGTCGACTCGGTGCTGCCGGCGACCGTCGTCTCCGGTGTCCTGCTGCTCGTCTTCGAACTGGCCATCATCTACAAACTGCTGCTGTCGACCCGGGACTTCACCCGCACGATCGACTCCTTCGACCGGGAGACGGTCCCCGGGGACGTCACCAAGGCGGCCTGACCGCCCGCACGGCACGACGGAGGGGGCCGGGTCGCTCACGCGGCCCGGCCCCCTCCGTACGGACGGATTCCTCAGACCCGTACCGTCTCGTCCTTCCTGGTCGCCGGGACCGGCTCGGGCGACTCGTCGTGGGTGAGGTCCGGCAGGCGGTGCAGCCACTTCGGCAGGTACCAGTTGCGCTCGCCGAGCAGGGCCATCACCGCCGGGAGGAGCACACCCCGGATGACGGTCGCGTCGATGAGCACGGCGGCCGCGAGGCCCACACCCATCTGCTTCATGGACTGCATGGACAGCGTCCCGAAGATCGCGAAGACGGCGACCATGATGACGGCGGCACTGGTGACGACGCCCGCCGTGGTCACCACACCGTGCTGGATCGCGTCCTTCGTCGTACGGCCCCGCAGCCGGGCCTCACGGATCCGCGAGACCACGAACACGTGATAGTCCATCGACAGGCCGAACAGGATCACGAAGAGGAACAGCGGCAGCCACGTGATGATGGCGCCCACGCCCTCCGCGCCCACCAGCGAGGCGCCCCAGCCGTGCTGGAAGACCGCGACGAGGATGCCGTACGCGGCGCCCACCGACAGCAGGTTCAGCACGATCGACGTGACCGCGACGGTCAGCGAGCGGAACGACAGCAGCATCAGACCGAAGGCGAAGACCACCACGAACGCGAAGACCGGGACGACCGCTCCCCCCAGCTGGTCGTTGAAGTCCTTCGAACCGGCGACCTGCCCGGTGATGGGCGCCTCGACGCCGTCCACCTTGCCGAGCGTCGCCGGGCGCACCTCGTCCCGCAGCGTGTCCAGGCTCTCGCCCGCCCTGTCGAGGTCGGAGCCGCCCACCAGCGGGACGTAGACGAAGGCGAGGTTCTGCGCGTCGTGCACCTTGATCTCGACGGGGCCGCGCGAGGCACCGGAACTGATCGCCCGCTCACGGAAGTCGGCCAGCGCCGCCTTCACCTCGGCGGAGTTGATGTCCTTCGCCTTGACGACCACCTCGGCCGGCTCGGAGCCGCCGGGGAACGCCTCGTTGAGCCGGTTGTACGTCTGCACGATGGGCAGCGAGTCGCCGAACTCCTTGTCCAGGGTGAGCTGCTCGGTCTTCATACCGAGCGCGGGAGCCGCGATGGCGAGCAGCGCGCCGCCCGCGACGGCGACCGAGACGACCGGCCGGGCGAGCACGCCCTTCAGCACGGCCGTCCAGAACCGGCTCTCGCGGTTGACGCCGCCCCGGTTGCGGCGGAACTTGCTCTGCGGGTGCAGGAAGGGGATCTTGCCCTTCTCGACGCGCTCGCCCAGCAGCGACAGCAGCGCGGGCAGGACGGTCACCGACCCGACCATGGCGACCGCCACGACCATCAGCGAGGCCAGGCCCATCGCCTCGAACTCGGCGAGACCGGTGAACAGCATGCCCGCCATCGCCACGCACACCGTGACACCGGAGACGATGATCGCGCGGCCGCTGGTCGCGGCGGCGACCCTGAGGGCGGTCTGCGCGTCCCGGCCGGCCTCGCGCTCCTCGCGCTCACGCCGCAGATAGAACAGGCAGTAGTCGACACCGACGGCCAGACCCACCAGCAGCATCACCGAGTTGGCGGTGTCGCTCATCGGCATCACATGGCTGACGATGGCCATCAGACCCATCGTCGCCATGATCGCGGTGATCGCCAGCGCGACCGGCAGCAGCGCCGCCACGACCGCGCCGAACGCGATCAGCAGAATGCCGAGGGCCACGGGCACGGCGGAGTACTCGGCCTTCTGGAAGTCGTCCCCGAACGCGTCGTCGAACGTCTTCATCATGCTGGCGCCGCCGATCTCCTCGATCCGCACCGACCCATGGGCCTCCCGCACCCCCTCGACGGCCTTCAGCACCGGCTCGATGCGCTCACCGGCGGTCTCCGAGTCGCCCTTCACATCGAACTGCACGAGCGCGCTGCGCCCGTCCTTCGAGATCGTCCGGGCGTCGTACGGCGAGGTGACGCCGCTGGCCTCACCGGTGCCGTCGACGGCCTTGATCACCGCGGCCACGGCGGCCCGGAACTCCGCGTCCGTGGCCTTGAGCCCCTTGTCCTTCGCCTGGATCAGGACCGACTCGCTCGCCGGCTCCTCGATCCCCGCCTCCTCGATGATGTGGGCGGCCGTACTGGTCTCGCCCTTGAGCTGGTCGCTGTCCCGCACGTCGACCCGGCCCGCCGCCGAGCCGATCCCCATCGCCAGGACGACGAACAGCACCCAGATCCCCACGGCCGCCCATCGGTGCCGGGCGCTCCAGCCACCGGCCCGGGCGGCGATTCCCCGCACCCGTACGTCTCCGTTCCCCATGACGGGCAAGCCCCCTCGTGTGCGGTGGCAACCCCCTGCCGCCACCTTCCGTCTCGAAGGTATGGGCCGCGTAAGGCCGTCTCGTCGTGCTGTCCGGTGAACCCGTGACCGGGCGCCTCCACCCCTCGGACCCCGCCGCCTCCCCACCAGGGAGGACAGTGGCCCCTTACACCTATCCCACGCTCTCGGGGCCCCGCCTCAGGGACGCGGCAAGCCCGGGACGGCGTACGACCGGCCTCGGCGTGCCTGTTTCGGCCTCCCTGGACGCTCACGAGTCGTGATCGATCTCAATCCGACGAGTTGGGCCGGCAAGCACCCCAGGGTCTCAACATGACGCCCGGTCTCGGCGGTCCGGCCTGCGGGTGCGGGCATGTCCCGCTCCGGCCTCCCGTGGGCTCTCTGACGCCCTGGAGCCTCCGCCCCGGGGGCGTCCGGCGGTGGCCGCCAGCACGAGGCCCCCGGAGATACCGTCCCGGGCTCCAGGCTTCCGGTCCCGCCAACCCCCGCTGTGTCAGGTAGAGTTGAAGCTTCCCGCCTAAGGAGCCCGTGGTCTGAAGTCCGGCGTCTTCAGAAGGATATGGGGTTGCCCCAGTCCGCCCACGCCTTCCCCGACTGAAGTAGGTGTTGCAGGGTCATCATGAGCGGTCCTGACCCGTCCGCCCGTTGAGTCCTGCACGTCGGCATGGCCTCAGCTTGATCACACGTATACACGTGGTGGTCGGGCTGAGGTCTGCGTGCCACAGCTCCGATCACCGGGAAGGTAATCGGATCGTTGAACCTCTCTTTCGGCTTCAAGGTGCTCGTGGTCATCATCTGCACCTTGGTCTCCGTCATCGTCGGCATCGTGGCCGGGCTGCTCAAGCACACTCCCGTGACCACGAAGGCATCGGCCATTCTCTTCGGCGGGGGCGCATTCGGGGGCTCGCTGACCCTGTGCCTCCTGGTCATGAGTTCGCTCGGCGTGCTATGACCCGGACTCGCCCACAACGTCATCAGCGAGGGTTCAGGGCGCGGCGGGCCGAGTTGACGACGTTGTGGGCGTCGGCCCCGTACACGGCCGACTCCCGCAGGGTGCGCCAGACCTTCGAGTACAAGGCGATGTTGTCGGCGTCGTCCAACCACAGTTCAGCGTGCCAGTCCTCCGCGACCACCAGGCGGTCATCGAGGACCCAGAAGCCGTTGGCGGGCACGATCTTGACGGAGGTCGTGAACGGGATGACACCCAGCTCCACCGTGTCCATGCCGAGCATCCCGGTAAGGCGGTCGAGCTGGGCGGCCAGCACGGAGGGCGGGCAGATCAGCGACCGCAAGGCGGCTTCCCACATCAGGACGTGCAGTTTGCGGCCGGGTCGGTACAGCCACTCTTGCCGCTGCACCCGAGAGCGCACGGCGGCCTCGACGTCGCTGGCTCCGCCCAGCAGCTCGGCGTATCGCTGGATCACGTGGCGGGCGTACTCGGGCGTCTGCAACAGACCCGGGATGACGGACTCTTCCCAGATCCACATCTCCGAGGTGCGGTCGATCTCCGCGCTCAGCCCTTCGTGCAGCGGCTTGTAGCCGTTCGCCAGGGCGCGACGCCATGACCTGATGTGGGACTCGAACCCCGCCAGCCGGGCGGCAAGCGCGGCGTACGCGCCCGGCTGCTCGGTCGCGTCGGCCCACGCCCTCAGGTCCTCGGGGGTGGCCGTCTGCTTGCCGTTCTCCAGCTTGCTGACTTTGGAGCCGGGCCAGCCGAGCCGCTGGGCGAGCTGCTGACCGGTGAGCCGACCGCCAGGGCAGGTGAACCGGAGTTCGCGCAGCCGCGCACCCAGGGCCACCCTGGCTTGCTGATAGTCAGTGCTCACCGGTCACGCGTCATTCGGTCGCGGCGAACTGGTCGAACGGCACCGCGTGGTGCATCGCCGCGTCACGCACGATGGCGTACCGCACGACCTCGGCCGGCTCGGTGATCAGCTCAATGCCCGTGATGTTGTCGGCGTCATCGAAGTGCAGCACCGCGACCAAGCGCGAGTCGAAGATCCAGAAGTCTTCGGCGGGCAGGTCGGCCGCGTCCTCGCGCCACAGGTACCGGATTTCCTCACCGACCGCCGCGTTGTGCCGGGCGTAGTCGAGCAAGAACCGCTGCTCCGTGGTCATCGGCTTGTCCGCGACGCGCACCCTGCCAACCTTCTTGCCTGCCTCGGTCTGCGCCTTGATGTTGACGAACCAGGGCTCATTGGGGTCACAGGGCGCCGACCCCGTCGCCAAGAACGCCTGAAAGTCGGGGTCCTCACGGTCCGACGCGTAACCGCGTCGGGTCTCCAGCCGCCAGGCGGTGTGCTGGAAGGTCTCGAACAGACGGCGGAAGGTGGCCCGGTCGACAAGCTCCGGCACCCGATCCATCTCCTTCGGTCCCCAGTTCACGAGCAGTTCGCGCGGCACGGCCACCGCTGCCTCGTCCGCCCCGAAGTGCTTGAGCTGTGCGAGGTCTTGCGGGTCGGTAACGGGCGTGCCTTGCACGATGATCTCGCCTGTGCCCTCATCCGTGTGCAGGGCGGGGCAGCCGTCGACCTTGCTGTCTGTGCCGGTGAAGCGAAGCTGACGAGCCATGGACGCTCTCCCTTCCAGGGTCTTGATCCATCAGCATGGCCGTGGGCCCATTCCGGTTCTACAGAGTCAGGCAGGCCCTACGAGAAAACACCGGCAATCTCAACGAGGCGTCGAGCAAATTCGAGAAAACAGCGTACCGCCAGCCAACTGTCCACTTCTAGCGTCCGATTTATGACAACCAAGCAACAGCAGAACATCGACCCCTTCACGGCGATGGAATCTCTGAGAGCGGCCCTGGCCAATGCCGGGATCGTCCTTCCCTCGCTGAGTGTCGACGCTGCCTCCCCGCAACTGCGGCTGGTGGAGCTGGGGCGGGTACGCGCCGACGTGGCCGCCCGGATGGCCGAAGCCCTCCAGCGACGGAGCCGGCAGTGACGGAGCCTCAGGGAACTCTGGTTTTCGATCCCGAGGGCGACAAGCTCGGCTACGTCACGGGCCACATCGGTACGGCTGTGCGGCTTCGCCCGGTGACGGGCGGACGCGAGTGGGACGCCGACCCTGCTCGCGTCCGCCGTGCAACGGACGAGGAGCGGCAACAGGCCATGCGGCAGCGAACCCGCGCTCTGAACTCGTCGAGCAGCGGTGGCGTCTTGTGATGGCCGCACCCGACACGTCGACGATGTCCGCTGAGTGCGCCTTGGCCCAGCGCCCGGAGTACATGGACCTTCACCGCTCGTGCCGCCAGACCAAGGACGTGCCGCTCCCCCACAGCAGCGGGATTCTGCTCGTACGTCGCTGTACATGCCCTCACCACCGCTACGTCGCAGACGGGTGACGCCTGCTCACCCAACCGTCTGAGCCCCTTCCCGACTTGGCTGGGAAGGGGCTCACTTGTCTGTGGCCTGAGGTGATGTCGACGGCAGTGGGTCATATGCCCCGCGCACCTGTGCGCCCCGGGTTGATAACGGGAGGGCAGGACAAACCAGCCTAAGTGACTGGGCGCGGTGCAATTCGCAGCCGCCGCGTCGACGATGTCGGTCATGACTCCGGGCCGGTGGGTGGGGCAAGACCGCACGACTGCACGACCCGGGCCAGGAACACCGGCCCACCCGAGAACATTTGCGTACCGCATCAGCGCGGGTGTCTCGGTCCGAACCGTAGGGTTCGGATCGAGGCTGCCTGCGCACCCGATCCGACCCATGACAGGGAAGGTCAGGATCGGTGGACGGCACCGCCATCATCGTCATTCTCGCCATCGCTGGTGTGGCTTCCGTGCTGCTCTTTGCGCTCAAAGGGCTGCTGGACCAGGTCCCGGACGTGATCGACTCCGCGGGGAAAGCACGCGATGCGTGGCAGCGCTTCAAGAAGCCCGAGCTGCCGCCCCGGGCGGACGACCAAGAGCCGCCCATGGCCGCGTAGGCCCGTCGTGGGGTCTCCGTCGCTCTCCCTGGGTACAGAGAGGTGTCGTGGGCTCAGGCGGCGATGGTCAACGGAACCGGATCGGAGCCAGACCCCCGGAAAGAGGTGGGGGCGTGCCTAGGGTGAACCCATGACGACGTACGCCGCGCTGCTGCGCGGAATCAACGTGGGTGGCGCCAAGAAGGTGCCGATGGCCGACCTGCGCACCCTGCTGACCGGTCTCGGGTACGACGCGGTCGCCACCTACCTCCAGAGCGGCAACGCGGTCTTCTCCAGCGAGGACGGCGACGAGGACTCCCTCGCCGCCGAGATCACCGCCGCCCTGGAGAAGCACTTCGGGTTCACCGTGGACGTCCTGGTGCGCGACCACGTCTATCTGGAGGCCGTACGGGCCGCCTGCCCGTTCCCGGCGGCCGAGCTGGAGGGCCGGCAGCTGCACGTGACCTACTTCTCGGAGCAGGTGGAGGAGGACCGTTTTGCCGGGCTGGACCGAACGGCCTTTCTCCCGGAGGAGTTCCGGCTCGGCGACCGGGCGCTCTATCTGTACGCCCCCGAGGGCCTCGGCCGCTCCAAGCTGGCGGTGGCGTTGTCGAAGCCGCGCCTGCTGAAGGGCCTGATCGCCACCACCCGCAACTGGAACACCGTCGTGAAGATGGCCGAGCTGACGTCGACCGGGAGCTGACCATGCGTTACCTCGTCATCGGCGCCGGCGCGGTCGGCGGAGCCATAGGCGGGCGCCTCGCCCAGGCAGGACACGAGGTCGTCCTCGTCGCCCGCGGCGCCCAGTACACGGCCCTGCGCGACCACGGCCTGCGCCTGAGGACCCCCGACGGCGACCGCGTCCACCCCCTCCCCACGGTGGACGGCCCCGCCGCACTCGGTGAGCTGCGCCCCGACGACGTCCTCCTCCTCGCGGTGAAGACCCAGGACACCGACGCGGCCCTCGCGACCTGGGGCCCCGCCCCGGTGGCCGGCGGCGGCACGGCGGCCGAGCGCCTCCCCCTGGTCTGCGCCCAGAACGGCGTGGAGAGCGGACGGCTCGCCCTGCGCCGCTTCCGGCGCGTGTACGGCGTCTGCGTGTGGCTGCCCGCCACCTTCGTGGAGCCGGGCGTGGTGTCGGCGGCCGGCACCCCGCTCACCGGCATGCTCCACCTCGGCCGCTACCCCCACGGCACCGACGAGACGGCCCACCGCATCGCCGCCGACCTGGAGAAGTCCTGGTTCGAGGCCCCCGTCGTCCCGGACGTCCAGCGCTGGCAGTACGCCAAACTGCTCGGCAACCTCGGCAACGCCGTCGAAGCGCTGAGCGGCCCCGTCGACGGCGAGGACGCCGCCGCGCTGCTCGCCCGGGTGCGGGCGGAGGGCGAGCGGGTGCTCGACGCGGCGGGCATCGTGTACACGAGCGCGGAGGAGCAGCGGACGGCCAGGGGCGACAAGATCACCCTGGTGCCGCTGGACGGCGCTCCACGTGGCGGCGGCTCCTCCTGGCAGTCCCTCACCCGGGGCACCGGCACCATCGAGGCCGACCACCTCAACGGCGAGATCGTCCTGCTCGGCCGGCTGCACGGCGTACCGACACCGCTGAACGAGCTGCTGCAACGCCTCGCGAACACCTTCGCCCGCGAGCGCAGGCCCGCCGGATCGATGCCGGTCAAGGAACTCGTGCGCCGGGCCGACGAGGCGGAGCGAGGGGACGCGGGGGAGCGAGTGGGCGCGGGGGAGCGACGGAAGGCGGGGGAGGGGACCGCGCGGGCGGACGCCGGGTAGCGGGCCGGCCGGGACGGTCGTGCCCGCGACGGTGTCGCGTTTGTTCAAGAGCCGTGGGCGCGCCGTCCCTAGCGTGGGACGCATGAAGAGCCACGACTCGTACCCGTACATGGTCGAATGCGCAGCCGAGGCGGCCCGTGTCGCACGGGGCGTCACGGCGGCGCAGCTCGCCCTGCCCACGCACTGCCCCGGCTGGGACGTCCGGGCCCTGGTGAACCACTGGGTCCTCTACACCTCGCACGGCCTGGAGCACCGCGCCCGGCGCACCCCGCTCCCCGACGAGCTGACGCGGCGGGACTTCACCGCCGACCCGGACTGGGCCGGCGCGTACGCCGCCCAGTTGGACCGGGCGGTCGCGGCCTGGGCCGACCCGGCGGTCTGGGAGGGCGACATCGACCTCGGCATGGGCCCGCTGCCGGCCGCCGACCTCGCCGGGATGGTCATCAAGGAGATGGCGGTGCACGGCTGGGACGTCGCCACGGTCACCGGTCAGGAGTTCCAGGTCTCGGAGGAGGCCGCCCGCTTCGTCCTCGGCGTCGTCGAGACCCACGCCGAGCTCTACCGCCGCTACGACGGCTTCGCGGCCCCGGTGCCCGTGCCGTCCGACGCCCCGGCCTTCGACCGGGCGCTGGCGTCGAGCGGCCGTGACCCGAGGGGCGGTTCACCGGTCGACACCGGCCAGGGAGCCGACGGAAAACCGATGGACGGTCCGACCGGGGACGACGTACTGTCGGCCTCCACGCCCTGAGACCGACGGAAGGAGGCGAGTGCCGTGCGGTTCACACCTTTCCAGCGCTCCCTTCCCCGCTGTCCCGGCGTGTTCGACGAGGTCTGACCGGGAGCGCTCCAAGCAGTCCGCATCCCGGAGGAACCTTCCATGACCGACACGGTCATCCGCGCGCTCACCGCGAGCGACGCCGCTCTGTTCGACGCACACCCCGACCCGCTGGGCGCCCGTGAGGGACACCGGCGTACCCGTTTCCGCCCCGACTGGCGGCGCGTCGCCCTGCGCGACGGCGAAGTCGTCGCGCGCGGCGCGTGGTGGGGCGGGCCCGACGACCCCGAGCCCGTCAACATCAACTGGTTCGACGTCGCCGAGGGCGAGGAGGAGGCCGGCGCCGAACTCCTGCGCTCCGCCCCCTGGCGCGTCGAACTGGAGATCAACCTGCCCGGCGGCTGGCGGGACGATCCCGCCCTGCGCGCCGCCGCCGAGACCCGCTTCGCCGCCGCACGGGCCGCCGGGTACGACATCCTGGTGGAGCGCTTCCTCTACCGCTGGACCCCCGAGCGGGGTCTGCCCGAGCGGCCCGGACGTCTGCGGTTCGCCGCCGAACCCGACGACGAGGTGTTCCGCGACGCGCTGCGCCGCATCCACTCCGTCACCCTCGACGCCCACGCGCTGAAGGCCATCGAGGAGGGCGGCCTCGACCGGGCCGCGCAGGAGGAGCTGGACTTCTTCCACTGGTGCCCGTCCCCGCGGGAGTGGTGGCAGGTCGCGCGCACCCCCGGCGGCGACCTCGCCGGCATCCACATCCCGGCGCACAACCCCTCCGGCCCGACCATCGGCTTCATCGGGGTCGTCCCGGAACACCGCGGCCACGGCTACGCCTACGACCTGCTCGCCGAGTGCACGCACTTCCTCGTCGAACAGGGCGCGGAGTTCGTCAGCGGGGCGACGGACCGGGGCAACTTCCCCATGGCCGCGAACTTCACGAAGGCCGGCTTCCCGGTGGTACGGGAACGCGTCAACCTCCACCCGCAGGGCCCCAACCCGGCGGACCGGGACCCGGCCGGCCCGGCGGCCTGACCGCCGGTGGCCGGGGGCCCGTCATTCCTCTGCCGGGCCCCCGGCCTCCCACCGCAGCAGATCGCCCGGCTGGCAGTCGAGGACCTCGCAGAGCGCGGCGAGCGTCGCGAAGCGCACCGCCTTGGCGCGGCCGTTCTTGAGGACCGCCAGGTTGGCGGGTGTGATCCCGACGCGGTCGGCGAGTTCGCCCACGGACATCTTCCGCCGGGCCAGCATCACATCGATGTCGACCGCGATCGGCATCAGATCACCTCGTCCAGTTCGGCCCGCATCCGTGTCGCCTCGACCTCGCGGGCGACGGCCTGCGCGAGCAGCATCCGCAGCACCAGCACGATCAGCGCGACCCCGAGAACGGCCACGCCGATCCCGCCCATGATGACGGTGACGCCCGGGTCCTCCCGCTGCCCCGGCGCGTTGACGGCCGTGACCGCGAACCACACGAGGGCGGCGGCCACGATGGAGCCGATCACACCGTCCACGTACCGGAAGGCGGCCGGGGAGAACACGGTTCCGCGCCGCACCATCGTCACCAGTCGCCCCACGCACACCAGGGCGACCTGGACCGCCACCATGCCGAGCACCGTGATCACGCGCAGCGCGGTCAGCGGGAGCGACCCGTCCTCGGGGTCGCTCCCGGACACCAGCACCCACACCATCGACACCTGCACGAAGAGGGTGCCGGCGAACACCACCATGAGCACGGCGCGCAGCGCGCGCACGGCCAGCTTTCCCATGACCCGTCCTCCCATCGAGTTGCGATGGGAATCTATCGAGTTTCGATAGGCGAGGCAAGGGTGGCCCCCAGCGTCAGTTGATGCACGCCATCCAGGCCGGGTAGTGGGAGTTGGGCCCCACGTACAGGGCGGCGCAGGCGTGGCCGTTCTTCTTGGTCGCCTTGGTGACCTCGATGTACGCGTCCCGCTTGACCATCGGGTACTTGTCGTTGTGCCACGTCTTCTGGTTGGTGACCGTCAGACGGGCCTTGAAGGAGTTCTTGTTGTAGCTCTTCACCGAGGCGACGAACTGGTTCGTCCTGGCGCCGGCGTTGCCCTTCGTGCGGTACGTGATGCAGACCTTCACGTCGTGCCGCTCGTCGCACTTCTGGGTCTTGAGCTTCTTCTTCGCCGCCACCGTCGACACCGACCGGACGCCGGTGTCGGTCTGGCCGCCGGAGCCGGCCAGGACCGGCGAGGCGGAGGCGGTGAGGGCGGCCAGGGCCATGCCCGCGACCGCGGTCGTCTTCAAGCGCATGTTCGGTTCCTCCCGTTTGGCTGTGCACAACCAGGGTTGCCGCCAAGCCCCGAGTGGGCCAAGGGAGTTGAGGGAGAACTGAGGCGAATGTGTCCCAAGGTGCAGTGCCCCGAAGGGCAGTCACCGGCGGGGATCAGGCCGCGGTGAGCTGTCCGGCGCGCAGGGAGGCGGTGTAGCGGCGCAGCAGCAGCGCGGCCAGCTCGGGCGACGGGCCGAGCACATCGGCGAGGACGTCGGCCTCCGCCTCACGGGCGCCCGCGGCGATCCGGTCCGGCAGCCGGCCGGGCGCGATGACGTACGGCGCCACGGCCACCCGACGGCAGCCGAGCGCCCGCAGCTCCCGCACGGCGTCCTCCGTGCGGGGCAGCGACGCGGAGGCGAACGCGGGCCGCACGGCGCACCAACCGGTGTGCCGCCACTCCCGCGCGATTGCTGCGATCACCGCGATCGCCTCCGGATCCGTGGACCCCGCCGAGGCCAGCACGACCCCGGTCGAGGACGTGTCGGCGGGGCTCAGCCCCGCCTCGTACAGCCGGCGTTCGAGGCCCGCCAGCAGCAGCGGCGACGGGCCGAGCACCTCCGCCTGGCGGATCCGCAGCCGGGGCGGCGCGTCGCGCAGCACCGCCGGGATGTCCGCCTTGGCGTGGAACGCCCGCGTCAGCAGCAGCGGCAGCGCCACCACGTCCTGGACGCCCTCCGCCGCGAGGGACTCCAGCACCCCCCGCACCGAGGGGACGTTGAAGTCCAGGAAGCCCGTCTCCACGCGCAGCCCGGGCCGCATCGCCCGGACCCGCCGCACGAGGGCGTGCACGGTCGCGGCGTGCCGCGGATCACGGCTGCCGTGGGCGACGACGAGGAGGACGGGGCTGCGCATGGAGTCGGCTCTTTCCGGTCTGTGGCTCTGTTCCTGTTCCTGTTTCGGTCGCGGCGTGCGGTTCGGTTGCGGCCCCGCTCTCAGCTCTTCACGAGCAGACCGCGGCCGCGCAGGACCCGGCGCTCCAGCGGACTGAAGATCAGCAGGTCGATGGCGATGCCGACCAGCAGGATCAGGAAGATGGCGAGGAAGACGGTGGCCATGTCGATGTTGGTCCGGCCGTTCTCCAGCAGCTGGCCGAGGCCCACGCCGAGATCGGGGTGGTGGGCGATGATCTCCGCCGCCATCAGCGAGCGCCACGAGAACGCCCAGCCCTGCTTCAACCCCGCCAGATAGCCGGGCAGCGCGGCCGGCATCACGATGTGCCAGGCGCCCTGCAGGCCGGTGGCGCCCATCGTGCGGCCCGCCCGCAGATACAGCGGAGGCACCTGGTCGATACCGGAGACCAGCCCGTTGGCGATCGACGGGACCGCGCCGAGCAGGATCACCGCGTACATCATCTCGTCGCTCAGTCCCAGCCACACCACGGCCGGCGGAACCCACGCCACCGACGGAAGCGACTGGAGACCGGAGAGGATCGGCCCGATCGCCGCCCGCACGAACCGCACCCGGGCCACCAGGATGCCCAGCGGGGTGCCGATCGCCAACGCGATCAGGAAGCCGAACAGACCGCGCGAGACGCTCGTCCAGATGTAGCCGAGCAGCTTGCCCTCCAGCCACGCCTGCTCCGCCGCGTCCCACACGGCGGACGGCGAGGGCAGCGTGGCCGGGTCCGTGACGATCCCGAACGAGATCAGGCCCTGCCACACCGCGAGGACCAGCACGACCGCGACGACCGGCGGAACGATCTTGGTGCGGAGGGTCTCGCCGAAGGAGGGCCGGCCGGTGCCGGTCGTCTCCAGCGCGTCGAGACCGGCCTCCACCCCACCGAGCCGGTCCTTGTCGCCGGCCGGCGGCTCGATGGTGTCCGTCGTCCTCGTCTCACTGCTGGCCATGACGGCGGATCTCCTCACGCAGAACATCGGTGATCTCCAGGGACAGCTCCGCGACCGGCGCGTCCTCGATACGGCGCGGCTGCGGGATGTCCACCCGCCACTCCCGGGCCACCCGGCCCGGACGCGAGGACAGCAGCACCACCCGCTGGGCGAGGCGCACCGCCTCGCGGACGTTGTGCGTGACGAAGAGGACGGAGAGCCGCGTCTCCTCCCAGATCCGGGTCAGCTCGTCGTGCAGCACGTCCCGCGTGATGGCGTCGAGCGCCGCGAACGGCTCGTCCATCAGCAGGAGCTTGCTCTCCTGTCCGAGCGCCCGCGCCAGCGCCACCCGCTGGCGCATACCGCCGGACAGCTCGTGCACCCGCTTGCCGTACGCGCCCTTCAGCCGGACGAGTTCGAGCAGGGCCTCGGCGCGCTCGCGCCGCTCGTTCTTCGGTACGCCCCGGAGCTTCAGGGCGAGTTCGATGTTCTTGCCCGCGGTCAGCCACGGGAAGAGGGCGTGCTCCTGGAACATCAGGGCGGGACGCCCGTCGGTGCTGATGCTGCCCTGGCTGGGCTTGTCGAGCCCCGCGACCAGGTTGAGCAGCGTGGACTTGCCGCAGCCCGAGGCCCCCAGGAGGGTGACGAACTCGCCCGGAGCGACATCGAGGGTGATGTCGTCGAGGACGAGCTGCTGCCCGGCGGGTCCGGCGAAGGACTTCGACACGTGCTCGATACGGGCGGCGTGCTCGACGGTCCCGACACCGTCGGCGGCCTTGGCGAGTGCGGTGGCCATGGTCGTCACCTCCTGGGAACTCAGCGGACTGCGGTTACTTGACGCCGAGGCCGGCGTCGTCGACCTCGGGCTCGCCCTCGGCCTTCAGGACCTTGTTGAGGATCGACAGGTCGTAGATGCCGTCCAGCAGCGGATCCTGCAGCAGACCGGCCTTGACCGCGTGCTCCGCCTCGGTGTTGAGGGTGGAGGCCAGCGGGTCGTTGGTGAACTGGATCGACTTCCACGCCGGGTCGAGGACCTTGGCGTCCAGGGCCTTGCCCGAGTCCTCCTTCAGACGGGCGTTGGCGGCCGCCTTCGCCTTCTCCCCGTCGGAGTTGATGAAGGCGTTCGTCTTGACCGCGCCGCGCAGCACCGCCTCGACGACCTTCGGGTGCTCCTTGAGGAAGTCCTGCCGCACGATGATGTTCGTGATCACGAACTTCTTGTCCGGCCACAGGTCGGACTCGTCCAGCAGCACCTTCGCGCCCTCGGCGACCAGCTTCGACGCGGTCGGCTCCGGCACCCAGGCGCCGTCGATCGAGCCCGACTTGTAGGCGTCCGGGGTGATCTTGTTGTCGGTGCGGACGACGGAGACGTCGCCCTTGCCGCTCTCCGCGTCGACCTTCCAGCCCTGCTCGGCGATCCAGTTGAGGAACGCCACGTCCTGCGTGTTGCCGAGCTGCGGCGTCGCGATCTTCTTGCCCTTGACGTCCTTCAGGGACTTGATCTTGCCCGGGTTGACGACGAGCTTCACACCGCCGGAGGCCGAACCGCCGATGATGCGCAGGCCCTTGCCGGCGGACTTGGTGAACCCGTTGATGGCCGGGGAGGGGCCGATCCAGCCGATGTCGATCGACTTCGAGTTGAGCGCCTCGATCTCGGACGGCCCGGCGTTGAAGGTCGCGTACTCGGCCTTGGTGGCGCCGAGCTCCTTCTGGAAGATGCCTTCCTGACGGCCGACCAGCGCGGTGGCGTGCGTCAGGTTGCCGAAGTAGCCGATCTTGACGGTGTCGAGGCCCTCGATCTTCTTGGCCCCGGCGGCGACCTTGACCGTGTCGTCGTCCTTGGCCTGGGAGCCGTAGCCGCAGGCGGCGAGGGTGAGCAGGGGAAGCGTTGCGATGACCGCGACGGAACGCCGGAAGGCGGATGAGCGGTTGGCAGGCACGGGAGGTGTTCCTCTCGGAGGCCCGGCGGTCACAGCCCTTCGGGGAGTGGCCGGGGAATCAGGAAAAAGGTCTTCGTCGCAACGGGGACGTCCGGTGGGGGGACGGGGCGCGCAAGCGGTGCGCGTACGTCAGCGCACACATCGGGCGACTCCGCCCTGCCCGCTGCCGAGGGCGCCGGAGCCGACCCGGCCGCCCTCCTTCGCGAACGTCGCGTAGTAGTCCACGGGGTTCATGTCAGAAGTCCCACCCGTCGTCCTCGGAGTCGTCCTTGACGGGCTCCGGGGAGGCGAACGACTCGCCGACCATCCCGGCGGTCAGGGTCGTGCCGTCGGACGGGTCGATCAGGATGAACGAACCGGTGCGGCGGGAGTCGGCGTAGGAGTCGACCGGCAGCGCCTCCGCCGTACGGACCTTCACCCGGCCGATGTCGTTGGCGACGAGCTGTCCCGGGTGCGGGTGCAGGGACAGGTCGTCGAGCGTGAGCCGGGACGGGATGTCCTTGACGATCGCCTTCACCGTGCGGGTGCCGTGCTTGAGCAGCACCCGGTGGCCGACCGTCAGCGGCTGGTCGGCGACATGGCACACGGTCGCCTCGATGTCCTGCGTCGTCGCGGGCGCGTCCTTGCTCGGCACGATCAGGTCGCCGCGCGAGATGTCGATGTCGTCCTCCAGCAGGAGCGTCACCGACTGCGGGGTGTAGGCGACGTCGACCGGCTTGCCCAGCACGTCGATCCCCGCGACCTTCGTCGCCCGGCCGGACGGCAGCACCGTCACCGGGTCGCCCACCCGGAACGTACCGGCGGCGATCTGACCGGCGTACCCCCGGTAGTCGGGGTGCTCGGCGGTCTGCGGGCGGATCACGTACTGCACGGGCAGCCGGGCGTGGCAGTGCGCCAGGTCGTGGCTGACCGGCACGGTCTCCAGGTGCTCCAGCACCGTCGGGCCGCCGTACCAGTCCATGTGGGCGGACGGCTCCACCACGTTGTCGCCGGCCAGCGCCGAGATCGGGATCGCGGTGATCTCGGGGACGCCCAGCTCGGACGCGTACGCCGTGAACTCCTCGGCGATCGCCGCGAAGACCTTCTCCTCGTACGCGACGAGGTCCATCTTGTTGACGGCGAGCACCACGTGCGGGACGCGCAGCAGCGCGGCGATCGCGGCGTGCCGGCGGGTCTGCTCGACGACGCCGTTGCGGGCGTCGACCAGGATCACCGTCAGCTCGGCGGTGGAGGCACCCGTCACCATGTTGCGGGTGTACTGCACATGGCCGGGCGTGTCGGCGAGGATGAACCGGCGCTTGGCCGTGGCGAAGTAGCGGTACGCCACGTCGATGGTGATGCCCTGCTCGCGCTCGGCCCGCAGACCGTCGGTGAGCAGCGCGAGGTCCGGGCCCTCCTGGCCCCGGCTGGCCGAGGCGCGCTCCACGGCCTCCAGCTGGTCGGTGAGGACCGACTTGGAGTCGTGCAGCAGCCGGCCGACGAGGGTGGACTTGCCGTCGTCGACGGAGCCCGCGGTGGCGAACCTGAGGAGTGTGGTGGCGGAGAGTTCCGCGGTCGTCGTCATGCTTAGAAGTACCCCTCGCGCTTGCGGTCTTCCATCGCGGCCTCGGACAGCTTGTCGTCGGCGCGGGTGGCGCCCCGCTCGGTGAGCCGGGACGCGGCGATCTCGGTGATGACCTGCTCCAGCGTCACCGCGTCGGAGTCGACGGCACCGGTGCAGGACATGTCACCCACGGTCCGGTAGCGGATGAGCCGCTTCTCGACGGTCTCGCCGTCCTTCGGGCCGCCCCACTCGCCGGCGGTCAGCCACATCCCGGCCCGCTGGAACACCTCACGCTCGTGCGCGAAGTAGATCTCCGGCAGTTCGATGCCCTCACGGGCGATGTACTGCCACACGTCCAGCTCGGTCCAGTTGGACAGCGGGAAGACCCGCACGTGCTCACCGGGGGCGTGCCGGCCGTTGTAGAGCTGCCACAGCTCGGGGCGCTGACGGCGCGGGTCCCACTGCGAGAACTCGTCGCGCAGCGAGAACACCCGCTCCTTGGCGCGTGCCTTCTCCTCGTCGCGCCGGCCGCCGCCGAAGACCGCGTCGAACCTCTCCGACTGGATCTTCTCGGTCAGCGGCACCGTCTGCAGCGGATTGCGGGTGCCGTCCGGGCGCTCCTTGAGGACCCCGCGGTCGATGTAGTCCTGCACCGACGCCACGTGCAGCCGCAGGTTGTGCCGGTCCACCGTGCGGTCCCGGTACTCGATGACCTCGGGGAAGTTGTGCCCGGTGTCCACGTGCAGCAGGGAGAAGGGGACCGCCGCCGGGGCGAACGCCTTCAGCGCCAGGTGCAGCATGACGATGGAGTCCTTGCCGCCGGAGAACAGGATCACCGGCCGCTCGAACTCGCCCGCCACCTCACGGAAGATGTGGACGGCCTCGGACTCCAGCGCGTCCAGGTGGGAGAGGGTGTACGGCGTGCCGGTGCCCTCGGACACGGCCGCGACGGTCGTCGTCATGCCAGACCCCTCTCGGTGAGCAGCTTGTGGACCAGCGCCGCGGACTCCTGGACCGTCTGGTCCTGCGACTCGATGCGCAGATCCGGGTTCACGGGCTCCTCGTACGGGTCGTCGACCCCGGTCAGCCCGGAGATCTCGCCCGCCGCCTGCTTGGCGTACAGCCCCTTCACATCGCGTTCGGAGCACACCTCGACCGGGGTGGCCACATGGATCTCCAGATACGCGGCACCGCTCGCCTCGTGCCGCTCGCGGACCGCCTCGCGGCTGTCGGCGTACGGCGCGATGACCGGGACCAGCACCTTGACGCCGTTGCGGGCGAGCAGGTCGGCGAGGAAGCCGATGCGCTGCACGTTGGTGTGCCGGTCGGCGCGGCTGAAGCCGAGTCCGGCGGTGAGGAACTCGCGGATCTCGTCGCCGTCCAGCACCTCGACGAGGTGGCCCTCCTCGCGCAGCCGGCTCGCCAGCTCGTACGCGATGGTGGTCTTGCCGGCGCTCGGCAGACCCGTGAGCCAGACGGTGGCTCCGGTCGTCACTTGGTTCTCCTGGTTCGTCACGGGCACGGTCGCGGTCACAGGTGCAGCCCGCACTCGGTCTTGGCGCTGCCGGCCCAGCGGCCGGCGCGCGCGTCCTCGCCGGGGGCGACGCGGCGGGTGCAGGGGGCGCAGCCCACGGAGGCGTAGCCGTCCATGAGCAGCGGGTTGGTGAGCACCCCGTGCTCGGCGACGTAGGCGTCCACGTCGTCCTGCGTCCAGCGGGCGATCGGGGCGATCTTGACCTTGCCCCGCTTCTCGTCCCAGGCGACGACCGGGGTGTTCGCCCGGGTCGGGGACTCGTCGCGGCGCAGGCCGGTCGCCCACGCGTCGAAGCGGGCGAGGCCCTCCTCGAGCGGCTTGACCTTGCGCAGGAAGCAGCACAGGTCCGGGTCGCGGTCGTGGAGCTTCGGACCGTGCTCGGCGTCCTGTTCGGCGACCGTCCGGCGCGGGGTGATCGTGATGACGTTGACGTCCATCACGGCCTCCACCGCGTCCCGGGTGCCGATGGTCTCCGGGAAGTGGTAGCCGGTGTCGAGGAACACCACGTCCACCCCGGGCCTGGCCCGGGAGGCGAGGTGCGCGACCACGGCGTCCTCCATGGAGGAGGTCACGCAGAACCGCTCACCGAAGGTGTCCACGGCCCACTGGAGGATCTCCAGCGCCGAGGCGTCCTCCAGATCACGGCCGGCCTGCTCGGCGAGCGCCTTGAGTTCGGCGCGCCGGGCGTCCTCGGGGCCGGACGCGGTGTCGTCGTCGCTCAGTGGCGCGGATGTGTCGCCGTCCGCCTGAACGGTCGTCATATCTGGTCCCCTCCGCTGTCGGCTCGCTGAAGCCCTCGGGCCAGCAGCCCGAGGAACTTCAGCTGGAAGGCTCGATTGCACGCCCCGCATTCCCACGCGCCGTGGCCCTCTTCGTTCGGGCGCAGGTCCTCGTCACCGCAGTAGGGGCAGTAGAACGGCGCGGCTCGCTCGCTCATGACAGGGACTCCTCGCCGGCACGGGCCACCCAGGTGGCGAACCGCTCGCCCTCCTCGCGCTCCTCCTGGAAGCGCCTGAGGACCCGCTCGACGTAGTCGGGCAGTTCCTCGGAGGTGACCTTCAGACCGCGCACCTTGCGGCCGAACCCGGCCTCCAGACCGAGCGCGCCGCCCAGGTGCACCTGGAAGCCCTCGACCTGCTCGCCCCGCTCGTCGAGGACGAGTTGTCCCTTGAGACCGATGTCCGCCACCTGGATACGCGCGCAGGCGTTGGGGCAGCCGTTGATGTTGATGGTGAGCGGCTCGTCGAAGTCCGGCAGGCGGCGCTCCAGTTCGTCGATGAGCGAGGAACCGCGGGCCTTGGTCTCGACGATCGCGAGCTTGCAGTACTCGATGCCGGTGCAGGCCATCGTGCCGCGCCGGAACGGCGACGGGTTCACCGTGAGGTCCAGCGCCTCCAGCCCCGCGACGAGCGAGTCGACCTGGTCCTCGGTGACGTCGAGCACGATCATCTTCTGCTCGACGGTGGTGCTGACCCGGCCGGAGCCGTGGGCCTCGGCGAGGTCGGCGATCTTCGTCAGGGTGGTGCCGTCGACCCGGCCGACGCGCGGGGCGAACCCGACGTAGTAGCGGCCGTCGTTCTGCGGGTGCACACCGACGTGGTCGCGCCAGCGCTCCACGGGCTGGTCAGGGGCGGGCCCGTCGACCAGCTTCCGCTTGAGGTACTCGTCCTCCAGGACCTGGCGGAACTTCTCGGTGCCCCAGTCCGCGAGGAGGAACTTCAGCCGGGCGCGGGTGCGCAGCCGCCGGTAGCCGTAGTCGCGGAAGATCGAGATGACGCCCTCGTAGACGTCCGGGACCTCGTCCAGGGGGACCCAGGCGCCGAGCCGCTGCCCGATCTTGGGGTTGGTGGACAGACCGCCGCCGACCCACAGGTCGAAGCCGGGGCCGTGCTCCGGGTGACGGACACCGACGAAGGCGATGTCGTTGATCTCGTGCGCCACGTCCAGCAGCGGCGAACCGGAGATGGCGGACTTGAACTTGCGGGGCAGGTTGGAGAACGCCTTGTTGCCGATGATCCGCCGCTGGATCTCCTCCATGGCGGGGGTGCCGTCGATGATCTCGTCCGCGGCGATACCGGCGACGGGCGAGCCGATGATCACACGCGGGGTGTCACCGCACGCCTCGGTCGTGGACAGTCCCACGGCCTCCAGCCGCTCCCAGATCTCGGGCACGTCCTCGACCCGGATCCAGTGGTACTGCACGTTCTGCCGGTCGGTGATGTCCGCGGTGCCCCGCGCGAACTCCTGCGAGATCTCACCGATGACCCGCAGCTGCCGCGTGGTGAGACGGCCGCCGTCGATGCGCACCCGCAGCATGAAGTACTTGTCGTCCAGCTCCTCCGGCTCCAGGATCGCGGTCTTGCCGCCGTCGATCCCGGGCTTGCGCTGCGTGTACAGACCCCACCAGCGCATCCGGCCGCGCAGGTCGTTGGGGTCGATCGAGTCGAAGCCGCGCTTGGAGTAGATCGTCTCAATGCGTGTCCGCACATTGAGACCGTCGTCGTCCTTCTTGAACTGCTCGTTGCCGTTGAGGGGGGTGAAATGTCCGGCGGCCCACTGTCCTTCGCCACGGTGACGGCTCACCTTGCGGCGGGGCGTGGCGGAGTTCTCCGGGGTGGCGGCCATGGTTCTACGTCCTTCGGACAAGTGGGTAAGCGGCTCTGACCTGCGCGTACGCGCACATGCGGGCACACCGGCAGGGGTGTGCGGCGCCTGCGCGTCATTGCGCTGGCCGAAACAGAGGAGGGGGTGCGGCGCTGTTGCCCGGGGTCGTGGCGACCCCTCGCGGTCGGGGCGTCAGCTCACCGGACAGATGGCGCTGGACATGCGGCCGAGGTCGACGTGCCGCCGACTCACCAAGGCAATTCCAGTTCCAGACATGACGGAAGCGTGTCACGGCTCTTTAGACCGAGTCCACCTTCATCCATATGTCGGACAGGGATGTCTCGCATGACGAGACGATGTGATGTGGGTCATGGCGTGGACGGCAGTGCTCCCGGCCAGGGTCCCGGCGCCGGTACGTCCGTCTCCTCCGTCACCTCGGTGTCGAACAGCTTGAACCCGCGCCGCTGGTAGTTCGCCATCGCGTGCTCGCCGTCCCTGCTGCACGTGTGCAGCCACACCCGCTTGGTCGGCGGCAGCGCCGGCCACCGCGCGGCGAGGTCCCAGGCCCGGGCCGTGCCGTACGACAGGAGGTGCCCGCCGATGCGCCGGCCCCGGAAGGCCGGGATCAGCCCGAAGTACACGATCTCCACGGCCCCGCCGTCCTGCGGCTCCAACTCCACGTACCCGGCGGGCGTGCCCCGGTCGTAGGCGACCCAGGTCTCCACACCCGGCCGCCGCAGGTGCTCCTGCCACTGGGCGTACGACCACGACAGCCGGTCGATCCACAGGATGTCGCCGCCGACGGACGCGTACAGGAAGCGGCTGAACTCGGGGGAGGGCACCTCGGCGCGGACGATACGGACGTCGTCGCCCTCGGGGGCGGCGGCGGGCAGGAGGTCGCCCGGGGACGTCTGCTCCAGGGACCAGGTGGTGACGGTGCTGCGGCTGCTCATACGGCCAGGGAATCACGCGCGTCGGTCCGCGACCAAGGCCGGACCCACCACCGGTCGGCGAGGCCCGGCGGCTGCCGCGGGTCATGACGTCGTCGCCGATGGGTCCGGTGCGGCCGGCGGGACGGGGGCGGTGGCGGTGGCGGATGGTCCGGTGCGGACGACGGCCTGGTCCCCCCGGGGACCGAACAGGTGCAGGATCTCCACGGTGCCCGAGTCCGCCGGGCCGAACCAGTGGGGCTCGGTGGTGTCGAACTCGGCCACCTCGCCGGGCCGCAGCGTGAACTCCCGCGCCCCGAGGATGACGTGGAGCCGGCCGGCGAGGACGTAGAGCCATTCGTAGCCCTCGTGGGTGACCAGTTCCGGCGGGCGGGGTGCCAGCACCTGCTTGAACACCTGCACACGGCCCGGGTACTGGGTCAGGGGCACGAGGACACTGCCGCGCCCCTTGCTCAGGGGCCGGAGGTGCACCCGGGGGTCACCGCTGGCCGGCGCCGCCACCAACTGGTCGAGAGTGACGCGGTGCGCCTGGGCCAGCGGGATGAGCAGGTCCAGCGTCGGACGCCGCCTGCCCGATTCCACCCGGGACAGCGTGCTGACGGAGATCCCGGTCGTGGCCGCGAGCGCCTCGAGGGTGAGCCCACGGTCCCGGCGCAACCGGCGCAGCCGGGGCCCGATGCCGTCGAGGATCTGCTCCAGCCGGGCGCCACCGGATCCAGTGCTGTTCATGGCCCCAGTTTTGCAGTGTTCGCAAAAACGCTGGGCCGTGGCCGCCGCCCCGGCCGAGCCTTGCCGGACATCGTCCCCTGGACCCCGGAGGTAGCACGTGACCGCGACGACAGACCTGGCCCGACCCGTGCTCAGCGGGCGCGGACGCTGGACGGTGCTGGCCGTCTGCTGTCTGAGCATGTTCCTGGTGGGCCTCGACACCACCATCGTCAACGTGGGTCTGCCGGCCATCGGGCGCGGCCTGGGCGCCGACACCCGCGGTCTCGCATGGATCGTGGACGCCTACACCCTCGTCCTGGCCAGTCTGCTGATCTCCTCCGGCGCGCTGGCGGACCGCTTCGGACGCCGCCGGGTCTTCCAGTGCGGACTGGCCGTGTTCGGCGCGGCCTCACTGCTCTGCGCGCTCGCCCCGTCGGCCGGCGTCCTCGTCGCGGCCCGCGCCCTGCAGGGCGTCGGCGCCTCGATGCTCAGCCCCGTGGCCCTGGCGATCGTGGTGAACGCGATGCCGGACCCGAGGGAACGGGCGCGGGCGATCGGCGTCTGGGCGGCGGTGTTCGGGCTGAGCATGGCCGCCGGACCGGTGACGGGCGGAGCGCTGCTCGCGGGCCTCGACTGGCGTGCGCTGTTCTGGATCAACGCCCCCGTGGTCGTGGCGGCCCTGCTGCTCAGCGCGCTGTTCGTGCCGGAGTCCCGGGCACCGCGGGCCCGGCGGCTCGATCTGCCCGGCCAGGTCCTGCTCACCGTGGTCCTCGCCGTCGTGGTCGGCGTGCTGATCGAAGGGCCGCGCGTCGGCTGGACGTCGCCGGCGGCGCTGGCGGGATACGCGTGCGGCGCCGTGGCGACAGCGGCCTTCGTGCGGGTCGAGTCCCGCCGCCGTGAGCCGCTCATGGATCCGCGGCTCTTCGGACGCCCGGTCTTCAGCGGCGCGGTCGTGGGCGCGGTGGCGGTCTTCGTCGCCCTGAGCACGACGCTGCTGCTGAACACCCTCTACCTCCAGCACACGCGGGGATGGACGCCGCTGGCCGCCGGCGTCGCGACCCTGCCCCTGGCCGTCGGGGCGACCGTCTGCGCCCCCTGGTCCGGCCGAATGGTCGGCCGCACGGGCCCTCGGCTGCCGCTGCTCCTGGCGGGGGGCTTCATCACGGCCGGCGGGCTCTGCCTGGTCGGGCTCACCCCGCGGACGAGCGTGCTCCTGCTGCTGGCCGCGTACGCGCTCGTCGGCATCGGGTTCGGTTTCGCCAACGCCCCGATCACCACCACCGCCGTCAACGGGCTGCCGGCCGACCGCGCAGGGGTGGCCGGGGCGATCACCTCCACCGCGCGGCAACTCGGTTCCGCCGTCGGTATCGCTCTCGCCGGCGGCCTGGTCGCGCACGCCGACCCGGCGGAGCTCGCGCACGCCTCCCGCCCGGGCTGGATCCTGGTCGCCGCCTGCGGCGCGCTGCTCCTCCTCGTCGCCCGCACGTCACGACCGAGGGAGGCCGCCCCGAACCCCGCCGCCCGTACGGACAGGCCCTAGTCCAGGGCGCGGTCGACGTCCGACAGCTTCACCGCGTACAGCACGCGCTCGGGGACGGGATCGGTGAGCGTCCACAGCTCGCCGGTCTCGGGGGAGTAGGAGAGCGACCCGCCGTGCAGCCCCCAGCAGGCGTACGACTGGTGCTCCGAGGTGCCGTTGGTACAGGTGGCGGCACGCGCCCGGTCCTCGTCCTGCCGCCACACCGTGCCGTGCCGCCCCGGTTTCGCGGCGGCCTGGCCGACGTACCAGGCGCCGTCGTGGGAGAGGACGCCCCGGACGCGCGTGGCCTTCGTCTCGTACGCCTCGTCGGGCTCGACCTCGCCCCGCCGTCCGGTGGTGCCGAGGAGTCCGGCCCGGTCGGAGACGGTGTCGAGGTCGTACCGCCACACGCGGGCCGCCGTCCCGCTGCTCGCGGCGAACGACTCGTTCACGACGACGCTGGGCGGTGTCGACGTCCGGTCGAGCGAGAGGGAGGCGAGGCAGGGCACCCCGTCGTTGCCGCGGGTGTCGCAGGCGTCGCCCGAGGCCGGGCTGTAGGAGGCGACCGCGGGCAGCACATACCGGTAGTGGTGGGCGGAGAAGCCCCGGTCGACCTTGCCGATCGCGTCGCTGTCGGTGACGTCGGCGCGCAGGAAGCGGTCGAGGTCGAAGACGAAGAGGGAGTCGTCGCGGTAGCCGCTGTTCTGCGGGTTCCGGGCGGTGACGATCAGCTTGTTCTCGTACCAGGCCATGCCGCCGAGCCGGGAGCGCACCGCCTTCAGCCCCTTGCCGTCGGCCTGCGGCACGACGAGCAGCACCCAGCGGTACTTCAGGTCCGCCGGGTCGCTCGCGTCGACGAAGGCGACCCGGGCGAGCCCCTCCTCGCCGGCCGCCGTACCGGCGTGGGTCCAGCCGGAGACGATGACCTTGTTGTCGCGGGACGTGGCGACCGACCGGGGCCGCCATCTGTCGTCGACCGCGTCCGGGGACTCCCAGCAGTACGCGCGCGCGGCCGTCGGCGCGACCGGCAGGACGCCCTTCTCGGTGACGAAGCAGTCGCCCTCGTCCCGCATCCGGTGGTTGGCGCCGCGCAGCACCTCGTCGACGCCGACCCGGCCGCCCATCTCACCGGTGAGGGTCTCCAGCGCGGTCCGGTCGGTCAGGTGCTCCTTGAGCCGGAGTTCACGCAGCTCGGCGGCCGAGGCGACCGACGACAGCCCGCCCGGTGTCTTCCCGCCCGCGGCCTGGGAAGTGCTGATCAGCGTGGCCGCCGCCGTGAGCGCCAGCGCGGTCCCCGCGAGGGAAGCGCGCAGCGCACGCCCCCTTCTGCGCCGACGGTGCCTACCGCGATGCTTCATCACAACCTCCCGACGGCCAACTGCCTCCTGCGAGCGGGACCTTGACGGAGGGACAGGTGGGGTGGCCTGGAAGGGATGCTACGGCAGTGGGACAGGAGTCACGCCGAGGACGCGGGAAATACAGGGAGATCCCTCACCTTGGGGCCATGATCCGTTCACCGGGCGGGGGTTGCGGAAGGTGTGACGCGGTCGCGGGGTGGCCGGATCAGGGGGCGGCGCGGGGGATGAGGGGGAGGGCGGCGCGGATGACTTCAGCGGGGTCGTCGACGGACACGCCGAGCTGGGACAGCCATGTGTACGCCTGGCCGACCTCGATGCCCATGCTCTGCGCCCGGCGGATCAGGAACTGGAAGCTCACATGGTCCTCCGCGTTCATGAGGTAGTCCTCGTCGTCCGCGAGGAGCCGCTGTGCCGCCGTGAAGGACAAACCCTCCGGCAGGTCGGGGCACGAGGGCTCGACACCCAGTTCGGCGAGTCTGGCCGCGATCTCCTTGGGCTGCCTGAGCAGGCGGCGCGCGGCGCCGATGATGTGCGCGAAGGGCATGCGGTCGTCCGTGGTCACGCCGGTCCAGGAGAGCGCGCCCATGTCCTTGAACAGTTCCTTGTCGAGCGCGGTCATGCGTCGCGGCGGGCGCAGCGGCACGGGGATGCCGTACGCGCGCAGGCGGTCCACCACACGCCGGAGAGACATCCCCGACCTCGCGACCGCGCCGAACACCTGGCCGTAGGGGATCGCGCGACCGGGCCTGATGGGGACGGGCGGCACGTCGTCATCGCTGTACGGCGTCAGGACGTCCACGTCTCCCGGCTCGACCACCTCGGGGAACGGGGCGGGCAGGGTGAAACCGAGACGGGCGTACCTGTCCATCGCCTCGGCCGTGCCGACCTTCCACTTCTGGGAGGCCACGAGAATGTGCTCGGGAGGGACCGGTTCGGACTGCCGCAGCCAGGGCTCCTCCGCGTCCAGGTCCTCGCTCAGCAGCATCAGGAAGTCCTCGGTCGGCTCCACGGGAAGCCCTGTGGGGTCCGCGTGGAGCCCGCACCGGACGAGACGCTCGCAAAGGTCGGGTACGTCGAGGTGGAGAGCCATCGCGGTGTCGAGCAACTGCGCCGGGTGGACTGTCGCCGCCGGAGTGAACCACCCCTGGGTGTCCCCGCTCAGATAGACGAGCAGTGCGTCGTCCTCCTCCGCCGCGATGGCGGTCGCCCACAGGGCGGTCGGTATCTCGACACCGGAGCGGCGCGCCTCGACGGCCAGCGCTTCGACGGTCGTGTCCTTCTCCACAGCCTCCCGGATCAGGCTCTGCACGGTGACGGGCGTGGACGTCCCGATGCCTTGCCGGCGCGGCACACGCGACGTCCGCAGGGCTTCGGCGGCGCGCCGCGCGTCCCGCGGGCGGGTGTTCGTCTCCGGAAACCCCTCGGGCACCACCTCATGGTGGAGGTTCAGGCGAACCGCCCGCAGAGCCGTCTCACGAGGAGATCTGGACAGTGCCGCCGCGGCGTCGACCAGCTTCGTCGTCACGTCACCGATGTCGGTGTGCGGCCTCAGTTGGAGTCTCAGCAGGGCGTGGTCGGACGGGACGGCCGGGAGCACGGGGCCCACGGCGTCGAGTTCCGGGCAGAGTTCGGTGAGTTCCTGTAGCGGAACGGCGGGCCGGATGGCCAGGAGCCGCCACAGGTAGATGTGATCGGGGACAGCGAATGTCTCCGACAGCAGACTGTTGTACGGCAGGCCGTAGTGTCTGTCGGGAAACAGCATGCGGCGGTCGGTCGGCAGACAACCGGCCCGACCGGCGTCGAACTGCTCGGTGAGGATCTTGAGCACGAGGCCCGCATCGATGTACGCGGCCGCGACGATGTCCGCCAGGGGCAGGCTCCCCTCCGCCACCGTGCACAGCCACGAGAAGTCGGCCAACTTCGAGCCGCTCGACGCCAGATGTCCCACCGCTTGCCGCAGCAGAGCGCGCACCGGGGCCCGTAGATCGTCGAGCACCTGCGACCGGTCGGCCGACAGGCGTTGCGGCGAGAACTCGCCCGACAGGTTGACGACCACACCCGTCAGCCCGGGGGCCTTGGAGGACAGCACGTCACCGCGCACGGCGGGCTGGACGACCAGACCGTCCACCAGAAGGCCACCGCCCCGTCGGCACCAGATCACCTGGGCTCCCTCTGGCGCGTCCGGCCATACCACCAGGTCTCCGTAGGCGCCCAGACCGAACCGTTCCCCGTCGGGCTGTTCGCGGGTGAGCAGCTGCCCCGCCGGCCACACCACCACTTCCTCGTGCCGCGCCTCCGTGGGGAACTCGGCGATGGCCAGCATGCGGCGCAGCACCTGCGTGCAGGACCACTCCCCGGTCGTCGACTCGGACTCCTCTTCCCCGTCCCGCAGATAGAGCCGCACGGTCGTTCCGGGTTCGGCCCCCTCGTCCGCGACCGGGACGATCCGGAAGAGATGCCCCGGCCCGAAGACGGACACCTCCAGGACCGGCCCGGGCGTCCCGTCGGGCCGCATCCGGCACGTCGTCACCCGGATCTCGTCCGCCAGCATGAAGTAACTCAGGACGCCGATGCCGAAGCGGCTGTTGGGGTGGAGCCTCACCGGTGGATCGAGGCGCGCCCACAGCGCCTGCTCCTCCTTGAAGTCCGGCTGTTCGGCGAAGCGCGCCCCGGCGTTGGAGAACACCCCGCGCAGCTCCGCCTCGCCCATGCCGATGCCGTTGTCGCGGCACTCCACGTACTCGCGGCCGTCGTCGTCGATGTCCTGCTCGAAGCGGATGCGGCCCTCGTAGCGGTACGAGGCGGCCGGATGCGTGCGGTCCAGGTACTCGGTGCGCGCACGACGGTAGCGGCACGCGTCGAGGGCGTTCTGGTACAGCTCCCGCACCGCGAGATCGCGGTCCTTGTAGAGCTGGACCCCCATCAGGAGGTCCCGGACGCGACGCTCGTCGAGGCGGAAGCTCGCCCAGCCCATGAAGGCGCCGCCCGACGGGCACACCCCGTCCGAGGACAGGCGGCTGGGCAGCGCGGGCATGGGCTGGTTCACCCGATCCCGCACCGTCCGGCTCACCGCGTGCAGCAGCTCGTCGGCTCGTGCCACATAGGCACGCAGGCCCTCGATCACCGCCTCGTGGCCGCATTCCGCCCGCAGGACGGGCAACTGAGCCGACCCGCCCCAGCTCGACCCCTCCAGCGAGGACCGCAGTTCATCGAGGTCGACCGCGTGCGGGATGCCCAGGTGCTCGGCCACGACGTCGGGCAACGCGGTCATCTCGACGGAGACGGTGTAGGCCAACGCCGCCAACAGCACCAGCCGCTGGTCCCGTACCCGCTGGTGGCCGGGGCCCCGCAGGCGGTCGTCGGCGGGGAGCCCGTCCAGGTATTCCGGATTGCAGACGTCCGGGCCCCGGCGCAGGCCGTGCAGCAGACGGCTGACCCGGCCCGGGTCCAGCGCCTCGCCCAGGGCCGCGGCCGGTTCGCCCAGCGCCTTCAGCAGGTCGGCCACCGGGTCGCCGCCCGTGGACTTCTCGTACGCGTCGTACCGCACCAGCCACCGGTGGTACAGCCACCATCCGATCGCCGCCTCCGATTCCCGCCGCAGCAGGGCCCTTTGCACGAGCAGACCGTGGTCCTCGGCGAATGCCTCGAACGCGGAGCGGTCCGAACCGCGGGGCGCCCCCAGCGGCTCCAGCGTCCACGGCCGTACGGCGTCCAGCCGTCCTGCCGCCGACCGCAGGGCCTGCACCCGGTACAGCAAGGGCGTCAGCACCAGCAACGACGCCTCGGCGGGGTAGAGGTCCAGACGATCCCCGTCGTCCGGTTCCCCGAGCAGCCACTCCACGCGTTCGGCGAAGCGGGTCGCGAACCGCGGCTCCTGCCAAGGGTCCTCGGCGAGTCGCTGCTCCGCCTCGTCGCGGAGGACGGCCAGCCGCGCGGCCACCGACGCGGTCGACTCCCGGTGGGGTGCGACGTCCCGGTGGGGTGAGACGTGGTCCCACACACTCGACGCTCGGACCCGCCGCACCCATGCGTCCTCGTCGGCCGTCGCAGGCGCCGACGTTCCCTGCTGCACGACGACCTGTCCGATGGACCGGGCCTGGATGACCGGCCCGCCCACCGTCCCGCCGCTCACCACATTGCCGCCGCCGGGCCCCTGTCGCATCACCGCGTGCCGCTCCTGTCCTCCACCTCGCCTGGAGTCCAGCCTAAGAGTGTCAGCGGTGCTCCGACGGTCCCTCCTTCCACCCCCGGCCGCCCGGCGCACCCGCCCGCGCCCGTACCACCCCCGGCGCCACCGAATGCGGCAGCAGGTCCAGGGGGTTGTCCGGGAGGAGCACCTCGACGTCCGTGTGCTCGGTGAAGCGGTACGGCCTGTGGTCGAGGTAGGCGCCCAGGTAGCGGCGTACGCGGGACATCTCCGCGCGGACGGTGACCGTGCGGGCGGGGTCGCCGAACATGTCGTCGGCGAGGGCGGAGGCGCTGCGGCCGCCGCGGTGGAGGGCGAGGAGGTAGAGGAGTTCGGCGTGACGGGGGCTCAACTCATGGGTCCAGGAACCCGCGGAGCCGGAGACGGTGACGGTCCAGCGGCGCGGGTGGGAGACGTCGAGGCAGATACGGGCGGCCGTCGGGGCCGGCGCCGGGTCCGCGGTGGGCCGTATCAGCCAGCCGGCGGAGAGCGGCTCGACCGTGCACAGCCCCAGGGCGGGCAGCCAGCAGCGGCCGGGGGAGAGGGACTTGGGCAGCGCGAGGCGGTTGGTGTACGGCATGCCCGTGACGGCGGCCGTCCAGCCGTCCCGGTCCACGGCGACGGCCGGGCCGCCGATCCGGGCCAGCACCGGGGCCGCCACCGCCCGCAGTTGCTCCAGTGAGGCGAGGTGGAGGTCGCGCAGCCGGGACTGGGCCAGCTTGGCGACCGCGTCGACCAGCGCCAGCGTCGCGGGGTGCAGGGTCTCCAGGGGACCGCTGATGTCGACCGAGCCGAGGAGCCGGCCGTCGCGCGGGTCGGTGATGGGGGCGCCGGTGCAGGTCCATGAGTGCAGGGCCCGCACGAAGTGCTCGGACGAGAACACCTGTACGGGGCGGCGCGACACCAGGGGCGTGCCCACCCCGTTCGTTCCGACGGTCTCCTCGCGCCAGTCCGCGCCGATCCCGAGGCCCTGCCCGTCGGCCTTGCGGAGCACCGCCGTACTGCCCTCCCGCCACAGCACCCGGGCGTCCGCGTCCGCGACCATCATGATGTGCTGCGCGGTGTCCGCCAGGGACAGCAACCCCTCGCGCAGCACCGGCAGCACATGCCGCAGCGGCGAGGTCTGGCGGCGGCGCTCCACCTCGTCACGGCTCAGCAGATCGGTCCGGAAGTCGTGGTCGGGGTCCACGCCGCCGCGGAGCATACGGGCCCACGACTCCCCGATGACCTGACGGGGGGCCCGTTCGGGAGGCAGTCCGGCGAGGGCGGAGGCACGGACCTCGCCGAGCACCCGTGCCGCCCGGGCGGCGTCCGTGGCGGTGAGCCGCGTGACTTCCATCGGCGAGTGCGGCACTCGTTCCTCCCCGGCAGGGCCGCCACCCCGGCGGGAGCGCCGAGGGAATCCGGGCCTGCGCGACCGGCGTTGACTACGGGCTTCATAGTCTGCCGCTCTTCGGCCACGGAGGGGCTCACTCCGGCCACACAGCGCGGACGAGTTGCAACCCCCTGCAACTCTGGCGGACGGCCCGGGCCTGCTTGAAACTTGTTCAACGCCGCCCGGTGCGGCGCGTGTGCTCCGCTCACAGGGGCCCGAACGCGGGGGTGGTGCCGTGTCGGCGCAGCACCACCTCCGCGCCACCCGAAGAGGTGGCCCGCTCCTCGCCCCGCCCGGCACGGGCTCAACCCACCGGCCGGGCCCGCTCCACCACCGAGGCCAGGTCCAGCGTGTGCGGCAGGGTGCCGAAGGCCGAGCCCCAGTCGCCGCCCAGCCGGGACGCGCAGAACGCGTCCGCGACCGCCGGCGGCGCGTGCTGGACCAACAGGGCGCCCTGGAGAACGAGGGCGAGGCGCTCCACGAGGCGGCGGGCACGGGCCTCGATGCCGTCGAGGTCGGCGAGTTCGGTCAGCAGGTCCTTGATCGCCCCGTCGAGCCGGTGGTCGGCGCCACGGGCGCGGCCCACTTCCCTCAAGTACGCGTCGAGCGCCCGGGGTTCCCGCCGCAGGGCCCGCAGCACGTCCAGTGCCTGGACGTTCCCGGCGCCCTCCCAGATCGAGTTGAGAGGGGACTCCCGCAGCAGCCGGGGCATACCCGACTCCTCGACGTAGCCGTTGCCGCCGAGGCACTCCGCGGCCTCCGCGACCGTGGCCGTGCAGCGCTTGGTCACCCAGTACTTGGCGGCCGGCACCGCCAGCCGCAACAGCGCGCGCTCGCCCTCGTCGGCGTCCGGCCCCTCCGCCGCGTCGTACGCCGCCGCCAGGCGCAGCGCCAGCGTCGTCGCCGCCTCCGACTCCAGCGCCAGATCCGCGAGGACGTTCCGCATCAGCGGCTTGTCGGTCAACCTCCCGCCGAACGCCTCCCGGTACGAGGAGTGGTGGACCGCCTGCGCCACCGCCTGCCGCATCAGCGAGGCCGCGCCCAGCGCGCAGTCCAGCCGGGTGACGGACACCATCTCGATGATCGTGCGCACACCCCGGCCCTCGTCACCGACCCGGCGTGCCCACGTCCCGTCGAACTCGACCTCGCCGGAGGCGTTCGAGCGGTTGCCCAGCTTGTCCTTCAGCCGCTGGATGCGGAACACGTTGCGGGTGCCGTCCGCCAGCACCCGCGGCACCAGGAAGCAGGTCAGTCCGCCCGGCGCCTGGGCCAGCACCAGGAACGCGTCGGACATCGGCGCCGAGCAGAACCACTTGTGGCCCCGCAGCTCGTACGTCCCGTCCTCGGCGAGCGGCTGGGCCTCGGTCGTGTTGGCGCGTACGTCGCTGCCGCCCTGCTTCTCCGTCATGCCCATCCCGAAGAGCACACCGGCCTTCCGGTCGGCGGGCCGCAGGTCCCAGTCGTAGATCGTGGACGTCAGCCGGGGCTCCCACTCGGCGGCCAGCGCCGGGTCCGCGCGCAGGGCCGGCACCGCCGCGTGCGTCATCGACAGCGGGCAGCCGTTGCCGGCCTCGACCTGGGTCCAGACGACGAAGGCGGCGGCCCGCCGGACATGCCCGGCGGGCCGTGCCCAGGCGGCCGTCAGCCCCGCCGAGACGCCCTTGCCGAGCAGCCGGTGCCAGGACGGGTGGAACTCGACCTCGTCGATCCGGTTGCCGTAGCGGTCGTGGGTGCGCAGCTTCGGAGGATTCTCGTTGGCGAGCCTGCCCCACTCCTGGACCTGCTCCGACCCGGCCGTACGGCCGAGCCCCGACAGTTCACCGCGGACCTCGTCGAGCAGGTCCGGGGCCACATGCCGCTCGACGGCCTCGGTCAGGACCCGGTCGGCGGCGAAGACGTCATAGCCCACCAGGGGCGGAACCTGATTGGTCACTTCGTGCGTGGCTGCCATGCCAGGAAACCTACCCCCCGGTACGGCGACGGTCACCCGCATCCGGGGGAAGGTGTCCCGCTCAGACCACCGGCGCCGCCAGTTCCCCTGTGCCCAGCTCCCCCGGTCCCAGTGCGCCGGTGCCCAGCTCCCCGGTGCCGAGTTCGCCGGTGCCCAGGAAGGACTCGCCGTACTGCTCCAGGGGCCAGCCCGGGTGGTAGATCGTGTCCAGGTAGCGCTCACCCAGGTCCGGGGCGATGGCCACCGCCGTGAGGTCGGGGGAGCCGTCCCGGTCCAGCCAGTCGACGGCTCCGCTGACGACCGTGCCGGTGGAACCCCCGAAGAGGAAGCCGCGCCGCGCCAGGCGGTGGCAGGCCCGTACGGTGTCGGCCTCCTCCACCCGGACCACGTCGTCCACGCAGGACGCGTCGAGCAGCGGCGGCGGCACGCTCGTGCCGAGGCCGGGGATCAGCCGCGGCGGCCCGGCGCCCCGCCGAACGCGACCGAGCCCACGCTGTCCACGGCCACGATCCGCACCCGGCGCCGCCGCTCCCAGAACCACTGGGCGCAGCCCATCAGCGTCCCCGAGGTGCCGACCCCCACGAACAGCACGTCGAGCCGCGGGAACTGCCGGGCGATGGCGGGCGCGGCGGGCAGCAGGGTCTTGACCACCCAGAACCGCAGGTAGGCAGGGCCCCACACGGGGAACTCCGCCGGTTTCCACCGCCCGATCAGCAGCCACTTCGCGGCCACCGGCAGCGCGCACAGCGCGAGGAGGCCGGGCCCGCCGAAGACGGCCGACCGCAGATAGACCTCGACGACCCCGGAGCCGTCCGCCACCCATGTGTACCCGCGCACGGAGCCGAGGGCGGCCGCCAGGCAGTACCCGGCGAAGACCATCAGCTGGAGCGCCCCGCACAGCACGTACCGGGGTGTGCTGCCCGGCGCGGTCGCCTCGGGCGGCGGCGCGGGAGCGGCGGCGGGCGGCTCGGGGGCCTCGGCCAGCGCGGCGGCGAGCGCGCGGACGCCGGGGTGGCCGTAGACGTCCCGGTGCGGCCCACGCGGAACCGGCCGCGGCCCGCGGCACCGGAAGGTGAGGCCGGGACGCCCAGACGGATACCTTTGGGGCGTGCAGTCAGCAAGTCAGTCACCCCCCCGACCCGAGGGCCCGCACGGGCGCCTCCACCGCGCGCGTGCCCTCTACCGGAACGTCTCCAAGCGCAGGACCGCCTGGCTGCTCCTCAAGGACACCGTCAACTCGTGCATCGAGTACCGCATCCTCGGCCTCGCCGCGGAGGCGGCGTTCTTCACCCTGCTCTCCGTGCCGCCGCTGCTGCTCAGCATGATCGGCCTCCTCGGCTACGTCGACGACTGGACCGGCGCCGACACCATCGCCAGCCTGGAGCTCAACCTGCTGGAGGCCTCCCGCACCGTCCTGTCCGACAAGGGTGTCCGGGAGATCGCGCAGCCCATCCTGGACGACGTGATGAAGGGCGGCCGCCCCGACGTCATCTCCATAGGCTTCCTGATCGCCCTGTGGTCGGGCTCCCGCGCGGTGAACGTCTTCATCGACACCATCACCGTCATGTACGGCCTCGACGGCGTCCGCGGCATCGTCAAGACCCGTCTGATGGCGTTCCTGCTGTTCATCGTGGCCCTGCTCATCGGCTCCGTCGCGCTGCCGCTGATGGTCGCGGGCCCCGACGCGGTGGTGCGGATCGTGCCGTGGTCGACCACCGTCGTCCAGGTCCTCTACTGGCCCGTCGTGATCGTCCTGTCGATCGTCTTCCTCACGACGCTCTACCACGTGTCGGTGCCGGTGCGCTCCCCGTGGGTGGAGGACGTGCCCGGCTCCCTCGTCGCCCTCGGCATGTGGGTCCTCGGCAGCTTCCTGCTGCGCATCTACCTCGCCGCCACGGTCGAGGGGGCGACGATCTACGGCTCCCTCGCCGCCGCCGTCGCCGTTCTGCTGTGGATCGGGGTGAGCGCCTTCGCGGTGCTGGTCGGCGCGGCCGTCAACGCCGCCATCGACCGGGTCTGGCCGGCCGCCGCCACCGCCGCCGCCCGCGCCGCCAACGAGCGCCTGCGCGAGGAGCAGGCCGCCGAGTACGTCGCCCGCGCGGCCGCCGCCCGCTCCCACGACCCGGAGGACCCCGACATGCCCTCCGAGTTCCCCGAGCGCTGGTCGCGCTTCCTGCCCCCGGAGGACGTCACCTCGCGCCTGCGGTCACCCGCGAAGAAGGGCGACGAGTAGGGCCCCCGACCGGGCATGCGGCGCCTCCTGGCCCGCCCGCCCCGGGGGCTCGGCGCTCACCCGCACATCCCGGGGGCCGGCGCTCACCCGGCGGGGCGAGGCCGGCGCGGCAGGTCGGCGGGCGGCTCCTCGACAGGTCGTCCGTGACGAACGCGGCCCGGAGGCCGTCCCCGGCCGGCTCCGCGACCCGCTGGTCGTCGCCGCGCTCCGGGCCTGGTGCGCCACCCGTGAGGCACCCCGCCTGGTACCGGGCCGTGTCGGACCCGGTGGAGAGGGCGGGCGCGCGACCGCCGCGCGACGACTTGGCGCACCCCTGGACGGTGGCGGCGCACCCCTGGACGGTGGCGGCGCCCGCCGCGAAGGCGGGCGTGTCCCGGGCGGCGCCCGCCCGGCGGTCCCACGGGCTGGGGCCACGGCCCGGGGCCACCGGGGAAGCCCGCTGGAGCAGCGGGGGCGCGCCCAGGACCGCCGGTGACCGACGGCGTAGCCTTTTCCCGTGTATGCGGAACGGACGTCCCGGCTGGGCGGGGCCGTCGTGTGGACGAACAGTCCCGGTCCGGACGATCCCGGCCCGGGGCGGGTCCTTCCCGACGGCTGTATGGATCTCCTCTGGAACGACGGACGGCTGCTGGTCGCCGGGCCCGACACTCGCGCCCACACCGTCGAGGGCGCCGTCGGCGGCTGGGCCGGGGTCCGCTTCCGGCCGGGCACCGCGCCCGCCTTCCTGGGCGTGCCCGCGCGGGAACTGCGGGACCGCCGCGTGGCCTTGGACGACCTCTGGCCGGCGGCGCTCGTCCGCGGGCTCACCGCCCGGGTGAACGCGGCCGGCGATCCCGCGAACGGCCTCGAAGAGGTGGTCCTGGAGCGGGCGGCCGGGATCGACCGGCCCGACCCGCTGCTGGGGCGGGTGGTCGCCGCACTGGAGGCCGGACGGCCGGTGGCGGCCACCGCCGACGAACTCGGGCTCGGGGCACGGCAGTTGCACCGCCGCTCCCTCGCCGCGTTCGGGTACGGGCCGAAGACGCTGGCCCGCGTGCTGCGGTTGCAGCGGGCGCTCGCGCTGGCCCGCGCCGGGGTGCCGTACGCCGAGACCGCGACCCGGACCGGCTACGCCGACCAGGCCCATCTGGCGCGGGACGTCAAGGAGTTGGCAGGACTTCCACTCGGCCGGCTGCTCGGCGGACGGTGACAGGGCATAGGGCGCGCGCCCCGCCGGTGACCGGCCGCGCACGCCACCGCGGCTCCCGCTACCCGGCCGACGGCAGCGGCGCGAACAGGTCGACGCCGTTGCCGTCCGGGTCCAGGACCACGGCGTACCGCTGGCCCCACACCGCGTCCCACGGCTTGTGCGCGCCCCGGTGGCCGGCGGCGACCAGCTCGTCGTACACCGCGTCGACCTCGGCCGGGCTCTCGCACAGCAGGGCCAGCCCGGCGCCGCCGCCCGTGCCCCGCCGCCAACCGGGGTCGAAGGACCGCACGGTCTCCTCGGTGTCCAGCATCAGCCGCAGCCCGCCGGGCAGGGCCGCCTCGGCGTGCGGCTGGTCCTCGGAGCCCTCGGGGAAGTCGAAGCCGAGACGGCGGTAGAAGGTGACGGAGGCGGCCATGTCCGAGGCCACCATCCCGATCGCGTCGAGTCGTGGAGTCATACGCCGACCGTAGGCCCGCCGCGGGCGGCCGGTCTTGAAGGAATCGGACACGGGCGGGGCAAGCGCTTGCACACGTCGAACCCTTTGCCTCACCTGTGGAACAACTGTGCGGCAGGATGGGGGACATGTTCCGTACCGCGCGCACTCTGCTGCTCCTGGCGTCGCTGCCGCTGCTGCTCACGGGCTGCGGGAGCGAGAAGGTGGTGGCGGTGCCCCGCGAACCCCTCGCGCCGGTTCCCGACCGGGCTCGACTCCACGCCCGCGCCGAGGCACTCGGTCTCGCCCCGCGGCTCGTCTATGTCACCGAGTCCCCCGGGTTCGAACTGGCCCGGCAGTCGGTCGGTGTGTACGGCGACGACGGCTTCTCCGCCGCCTACTGGTCCCGGCGGAACAGCGCCCAGCTCCTGCTCCTCGTCGACCGCGGCGCGATGACCGCCGAGAGCTGTCCGGAACAACCCCTGGGGCAGGGCACCGGCGCGGCGGTGGTCTGCGCCCGCGACGGCGACGCCTGGTACCGCACGTCGGCGGGACAGCACGAGTACGCGCTCCAGCGCGGGGACCACGTCGTCCGGATCAGCGCCGCCACGGCCACGGTCGACCGCGACGTCCTGCGGGCCGCCGCCCGGGCTGCCCACCGCCCGACCGACGCCGAACTGGCCTGCCTCCTCCCGCCCCCGCACCACGCCGCGGGGTCCCACGAAGAGAAGACGCCGCCCCTCCACGACGGGACGCCGGTCGAACGAGGCGACCTGCCCCCGGTCGGCGACGGAGCACCGGACAACGACGGCGCGTCCGGCTGAGCCACCGGAGGTCCGACCCTCGGGGCGCGGGCCGGAGCCGGAAGTAGGCTCGCGCCATGCCCTCCGCCCGCATCCTCGTGTACTCCCGCACGACCGCCTACCGCCACGACTCCATCCCCGCCGCCGTCGCCGCCGTACGCACCCTCGGCTTCGACGTCGACGCCACCGAGGACCCGGCGGCGCTCGAAGCCCCCCTCGACCCGTACGCGGCGGTCGTCTTCCTGTCCACCAGCGGCGACGTCCTCACCGACCCCGGGCGCGCCCGGCTCAGGGCGTACGTCGAGGCCGGCGGCGGTTTCACCGGGGTGCACGCGGCCGCCTGCACCGAGTACGACTGGCCCTACTACGGCGAACTGCTGGGCGCCCGCTTCGCCCGCCACCCCGACCACCAGCCGGGCAGGGCCGTCGTCGAGGACGCCGGCCATCCCGCCATGGAACACCTGCCGCCCGTCTGGGAGTTCACGGACGAGTGGTACGACTTCCGCGCCAACCCGCGCGGCACGGTACGGGTGCTCGCCCGCGCCGACGAGTCGTCGTACGAGGGCGGCGGCATGGGAGACGACCACCCCCTCGTCTGGTGCAGGCACCAGGGCGCGGGCCGCGTCTTCTACACCGCCCTCGGCCACGCGACGGAGGCGTACGAGGACCCGGCCTTCCTGGCGCACCTGCGGGGCGGCATCGCCTGGACGACCGGGTCCACGGACTGAACGCGTGCTCTACCGGGGCGTACCGCCCGGCTCCGGGCCGAAGGCCGTCATGAACTGGTCGCGGAACTTGTCCATGCGCCAGACCGGGGTGTCCGGGGCGGGCTTCAGGCCGTCCGCCCAGCCCCAGTCGTCGATCTTCTCCAGCACCTTCGGGTCCTGGGCGACGACCGAGACCGGCACGTCGTGGCTCGGATTGTCGCCGGTGACCGTCTTGTTGGGCTGGTGGTCGCCGAGGAAGATCAGAACGGTGTCCTTCGAGCCGTACTTCGCGACGAAGTCGACGATGCTGCTCACCGAGTACTGAATGGTCTTGCGGTACTCGTCACGGACGTCGAGGGGATCCTTCCAGACCTCCTTGGGGTCCTTGCCCTCGGCCTTCTGCAGGGAGTGGTAGACCGAGCCGTCGCCGATCTCCTCCTCCGGGATCGTCCGGGGGATGGGCGCCCAGGGGTTGTGGCTGGAGGTCAGGATGATCTCCGCCATCATCGGCTTGCGGCCCTCCTTGCCGTACTCCAGCTCCCTGAACGCCTTCAGGGTGTACTGGTCCGGCATGGTCGACCAGCTGAACTTCGGCCCCTGGTAGCCCAGTTGGTCGGAGTCGTAGATGTGGTCGAGCCCGAAGTACTTGCCCTCCGGCCATGCCTTCTGGGTGCCCGGCACGACACCGACCGTGCGCCAGGCGCCGGTGCGGCGGAACGCCTCCGTGAGGGTGAGGCGGTCGCTGGCGACGAGGTGGTTGTAGCGCGACTGGTTCTTGATCCACAGCCCGGACAGGAACGTGGAGTGGCCGAGCCAGCTGCCGGCGCCCGTGATGGGGGACCGCAGCCAGCCGCTGCGCGACGCGTACCCGGCGTCCTTCAGCTCCTGGGTCTTCCGCGCGAGCGTCCCACTCAGCGGCTCGCCCATCCGCGGGTCGTCGATCGCGGAGCGGCCGTAGCTCTCGATGAACGTGATCAGCACGTCCTTGCCGCGCAGCCCGGTCAGCAGCTGGTCCGGCGGCACGTCGGCGAAGGCGTCGACCGCCGCCGCCTTCTCGAACGCCTCGCCGTCCTTCAGCCCCTTGCGCACCGCCTCGACCCGGTTCTCCACGAGGGTGGCCGCGCTGTGCGAGGCGAGGGGGACGTCCGCGACCTCCAGGGTCAGCGTCGAGCAGGTGATCCAGACGGTGCCGAGGACCAGGAGCGTACGGCTCGCGGTGTGCCGGTCGCGCTCCATCAGCCGGCTGATCCGGCGGACGGCGAGTGTCGTCAGGAACGGCAGGGCGAGCACCAGCGCGATCACACCGACCGTCGCGGCCTGCGCCGTCGTGTCGCCGAGCGAGTCCTTCATGAACGACCGGGCGTTGTCCAGCAGGGGCCAGTCCAGCAACAGGTCGAACGGCCGGTCGAGGGTCCAGTACGACCCCATGTCCAGCACCTTGACGATCATCAGCAGGCCGAGCACCACGCCGATGACCAGCACCGCCGCGCGCCGCGCCTTGTACGGCAGCACCAGCAGGAGCGCCGCGCCGAGGATCCCCTCCGCCGGGATCCTCAGCAGCCGGCCCACCTCGAACTTCGTCACGTCGTTCGGCATGAGCAACGCGACCATGACGAGCGCGACGGCCAGCGCGCTCCCGGCCCAGCCGAGTACGCGGGCCCGCCGGGGGTGCCGGTCCCGCCACCCCCGCCACCCCCGCCGCGCGGCAACCGCCCCGCCCCCAACCTCCGTTCCGCCCGCCGACTCGGGCTCGGGGTCGGGGTCCTGCTCGACCTCGGGCTCGGGCTCGGTTTGGGACTGGGGCTCGGGCTCGGGCTCGGTCCGGGGCGGCGGCTCGGTCCGGGGCGGCGGCTCGGGCTTGGGCTCGGTCTTGGACTCCGGCTGGGGTTTCGGCTCCGGCTCGGCTTTCGTCGGGGGCTCGGTTTCGGTTGTCGGCTCGGCCTCGGGCTCGGGTGCCGCCTCGGGCTCGGGTGCCGCGTCGGACGTGGCGGTGCCGCCTTCCGGCTCGACCTCGGGCTCGGGTTTCGGCTCCGCGGCCTCGGCGGTGTTCTCGGGGGCGGTGTCGTCGTCCGGTGCTGGTGCCGGGCCCGGGAGCTGCGGAGAGCGTGTGTGCGACAACCCGAAGGTCCTTCCCTGTGGAACATGCTGGAGCTCTGTGCTGGTGGACGGAGTGAGCCGAGGAGCGGGACCGCCTTCGCACCCGTACGCCCATCACTATGCGTACGGTGCGACGACGCCCACCGTTCACCCGCGCTCAGGCCGGCCGCAACCCCTCCACGTGAACTCCGACACCTTCCCACCCTCCGGTCAGACCGACGGCGGCGCCCCCGTGCTCGCCCGCTCCACCAGCCGGGTCGACAACTCCGTGCGCGTGCCTTCCGGCCGGTCGCCCTCCATCATCCGGACGAGCAGCCGCAGGGCCGTCGAGGCCATCTCGGACAGCGGCTGGCGGACGGTGGTCAGGCCCGGTGTCGCCCAGCGCGCCTCGGGCAGGTCGTCGAAACCCACCACGCTGATGTCGTCCGGAACGCGCAACCCCCGCTCGGCGAGCGCCTGGTAGACACCGAGCGCCATCCGGTCGGAGCAGACGAACACCGCGGTCGGCGGTTCGGGCAGGTCCAGCAGCTGGAGCATCCGGTGGTGCGCGGCGGTCTCCATGAAGTTGCCGTAGCGGACGTACTCCGGCCGGTACGGCACGCCCGCGGCCATGAGCGCCGAGCGGTAGCCCGCCACCCGCGCACTGCTGCACATCTTGCGCCGGTACCCGGCGATCACGGCGACCCGCTCGTGGCCCAGGGCCAGCAGGTGCTCGGTGGCGGTCGTCCCGCCCTGCCAGTTGGCCGCGCCCACCGACACCACGCCGGGCGGCGGTTCGAGGACCGGGTCGATCAGGACGAACGGAACACGGTGCTGGGCGAGCCAGGAGTACTGGGCGGGGGACAGCTCGGCCAGATTGAACAGCACCCCCGCCGAGCCCCTCGCGGTCAGCTTGTCGAACCAGCCGCGCTCGGGACGCGCGCCCCGGGTCCGGGTGAGGCCCGCCGAGACCACCACCTCCAGGCCGGCGTCGTGCGCCGCCTGCTCCACGCCGTGCAGCACGGCGCCCGACCAGGTGCTCTCCAGCGAGTCCACCACCAGGTCGACCATGCGCGGAGGCTTCGACGCCTCGAACCTGGGTCTGCGAACATAGCCGAGCCGGTCCAGGGCCTCGGTGACCCGGCGCCTGGTCTCGGGGGCCACGTCCTCCCGGCCGTTGACCACTTTCGAGGCCGTCGGTACGGACACCCCGGCCTCGCGCGCCACCACCGCCAGCGTCGGCCCGGCCGTCGCGCTCCCGCCACGCACCATCGCGACTCCACCTCTCAGGCCCCGTCCCGAGGGCCGGTGAACTTTTCGAGTAGCAAGCGCTCTCTACCGTAAGGCCAACTCAACACGGCGGGAAGGAGAGGGGATTCGACGGGCCGCCCTCGCCGCGCCTCCCGGAACAGGTACCGAGCCCGGGGCGCGGGCGAGAGGACGGCCGGGGCCCGGCGACCGTCACGGGCGAGGGCCGGAGTCCGGTCGTGTCCCGGTGTCGGGGAGGTCCCAGCGAGCCAGGTCCCGCAGCCATGTCGCGGCCGAACTGTCCGACGGCGCCCGCCAGTCACCGCGCGGCGACAGCGAACCGCCGGCCAGGACCTTCGGCCCGTTCGGCATGGCCGAGCGCTTGAACTGGGCGAACGCGAAGAAGCGCTGGCAGAAGTACTCCAGCCAGTGCCAGATCTCCGGCAGGTCGTACGCCACCCGCTCGCCCTCGGGGAACCCGGGCGGCCAGGCGCCCGCCTCCGCGTCCCGCCAGGCGTGCCAGGCCAGGAAACCGATCTTCGACGGCCGGTAGCCGTAGCGCAGCACGTGGAACAGCGTGAAGTCGTGCAGCGCGTACGGGCCGATCTTGGACTCCGTGGACTGGAGTTCCTCGCCGGGCACCAGCTCCGGGCTGATCTCCGTGTCCAGGATGGCCGCCAGCGTGTCGTTGGTGTCCTCGTCGAACTGGCCGCTGCTGATGACCCAGCGGATCAGATGTTGGATCAGCGTCTTCGGCACACCGGAGTTGACGTTGTAGTGGCTCATCTGGTCGCCGACGCCGTACGTGCACCAGCCGAGCGCCAGCTCCGACAGGTCGCCGGTGCCGAGGACGATGCCGCCGCGCTGGTTGGCCAGCCGGAACAGGTAGTCGGTGCGCAGCCCGGCCTGCACGTTCTCGAAGGTGATGTCGTACACCGGCTCGCCCGACGAGAACGGGTGGCCCATCTCCTTCAGCATCAGCCGGGCGGTCGGTGTGATGTCCAGCTCGGCCGCGGTGACCCCGAGGGAACGCATCAGCTTGTGGGCGTTGCCCTTGGTGTGCTCGCCGGTCGCGAAGCCGGGCAGCGTGAAGGCCAGGATGTCGCTGCGCGGGCGGCCCGCGCGGTCCATCGCCCGGGCGGCGACGATCAGCGCGTGCGTGGAGTCCAGACCGCCCGACACCCCGATCACGATCTTGGGGCCGCCGATCGACGCCATCCGCTGCTGGAGGCCCGCCACCTGGATGTTGTACGCCTCGTAGCAGTCCTGGGCGAGCCGGGCGGGGTCCGAGGGCACGAACGGGAACCGCTCGACGCGGCGCCGCAGCCCGAGGTCGGTGGTCGGCGGGTCGAGCCGGAACACCACCTCGCGGAACGCGCCGGTGCGCCCCGACAGCGCCCGGCGGTTGTCGTCGAACGTGCCCATCCGGTGCCGGGACTGCCGCAGCTGGTCGAGGTCGACGTCCGCCACCGCGTACTGGTCGCCCACGGGGAACCGCCCGGTCTCGGCCAGCAGGGTGCCGCTCTCGTAGATCATGGTCTGGCCGTCCCAGGACAGGTCGGTGGTCGACTCGCCCTGTCCCGCCGCCGCGTACACGTACGCGGCGAGGCAGCGCGCCGACGCCGACCGGCACAACAGCCGCCGGTCCTCGGCCCGGCCGACCGTGATCGGGCTGCCCGACAGGTTGACCAGGACGGTCGCGCCGGCCAGCGCGGCCTCCGCGCTCGGCGGCACCGGCACCCACATGTCCTCGCACACCTCGGCGTGCACCACCAGACCGGGAACGTCCTCCGCCGCGAACAGCAGGTCCGGGCCGAACGGCACCTCCGCGCCCGCGACCCGGATCGTGCCGCCCCGCTCGTCGTCGCCCGCGGCGATCTGCCGCTTCTCGTAGAACTCGCGGTAGTTCGGGAGGTACGACTTGGGCGCGATCCCGAGGATCCGCCCGCGGTGCACGACGACCGCGCAGTTGTAGATCCGGTGCCGGTGCCGCAGCGGGGCGCCGAGGACGAGCACCGGCAGCAGGTCCGCCGACCCGGCCACCACCGTCCGAAGTGCCGCCTCGACGTCGTCGAGCAGCGCGTCCTGGAGCAGCAGGTCCTCGATCGAGTAGCCCGACAGGCACAGTTCGGGGAAGACGGCGACGGCGACCCCGTCCTCGGCGCAGCGGCGGGCCTGCCGCAGCACCGCCTCCGCGTTGGCGGGCGGGTCGGCGATCGTCGCGTGACCGGTGCACGCGGCGACCCGGGCGAAGCCGTGGCTGTAGAGCGACCAGAAGTTCACCGGTTTCCTCCGTGGATACCCCGGTGTCCGGCCGGGGAGGACGTGGGCTCCTGCGGAGCAGGGTAGGGAGCCGGAGCGCCGTCGAGACGATCCGGCGTCCTCGCCGCCGGGCCGAGCGCGGACTCCAGCAGATGGATGATCTCCGAGTTGAGCGACCGCCGATCGCTCCGGGCTCGGACGACCAGGCGTTCATGCAGCTCAGCGGGCAGGCGGAGGGAGATCCGCTTCTCAGGATCCATGCCGGAATGATGCCACGGTGGCATCGGGACGGCGCTTCCGGGGCCTGCCGGGTGATCACCCGGCCCGACTCCCGCACGGGCGGCGGCACCGACCGGGCGGGCCGTTGGCGGGCACCTGCCTGCCGCCGTTCCGTACGCCGAACGGCCGCCGCGGAACCGGCCCCGACCGGAATACGGCGAGGGGATGTGGTGCTCTGATGTGAACAACGGTTCACGAGCGAGCGGGTGTGAGGAGCTGGTGAGCGCATGACGGCAACCCGGCGGGACCCCGTGGTCCGCACCCCGTACGGAGACGTCCGCGGCAGGTATGTCCACCGGGAGGGGGACGAGGAAGGGATCGCGGTGTTCCGGGGCATCCCGTACGCCGCCCCGCCCTTCGGCCCCCGCCGGTTCCGCCCGCCCGTCCCGCCCGAGCCCTGGGACGGCGTCCGCGACGCGGGCGCCTTCGGGCCGACCCCGCCGAAACCGCCGTACTCGGAGGCGTTCGCCCGCTACCTGTCCGACCCCGTCGTCGCGGGCGACGACTGCCTCAACCTCAATGTGTGGACACCGGAGCCGCGCCCCGGGGCCGGGCTCCCCGTCATGGTCTGGATCCACGGTGGCGCGCTGACCCGGGGCTCGTCGGCGATCCCGGTGTACGACGGCGCCGCCTTCGCCCGGGACGGCGTGGTCCTCGTCTCCCTCAACTACCGCCTCGGCGTCGAGGGATACGGCCTCTTCCCCGACGCCCCGCCCAACGCCGGACTGCGCGACCAGCTCGCCGCCCTGGAGTGGGTCCGGGACTCGATCACGGCCTTCGGCGGCGACCCGGACCGGGTGACCGTCTTCGGCCAGTCGGCCGGGGCCATCAGCATCGGCGCCCTGCTGGTGGCCCCCCGCGCGCGGGGCCTGTTCCGCCGGGCCGTGCTGCAGAGCGGGCCGCCCGAGGCCCTGGACCGGGACAAGGTGCGCCGCATGGTGCGCCGGATGGCCGCCCGGCTGAAGGTACCGGCCACCGCCGCCGCCTTCGCCGACGTGGACCGCGCCCTGCTCGCCGAGGCCCAGGCCGAGGTGGGCCGGCTCAGCAGCCCGGTCCTGGGCGGACCCGCCTTCGGCGTCGTCGTCGACGGCGAGCTGGTGCCGCGTGATCCGCTCAAGGCCCTCGTCGAGGACGGCGCCGCCCAGGACGTCGGCCTCCTCATGGGCTGGACCCGCGACGAGCACCGCCTCTGGCTGGTGCCCGGCGGCCTCCACGAGCGCGTCGACCGCCTCGGCGCGGTCGCCCTGGCCGGTGCCCGCGCCCGCTGCCACTGCGGACCCGAGGTCCCCCGCCGCTACCGTGAGCTCCACCCGGACATGAGCCCCGCCGACCTGGCGGGCCGGCTCGTCACCGACCACCTCCTGCGTGTCCCCCTGCACCGTGTGGCGGACGCCCGCCCCGCCCACGCGCCGACGTACGTCTACGAGTTCGCGTGGCCGTCGAACCTCCCCGGCCTGGGCTCCTGCCACGCCCTGGAGCTCGGCTTCGTCTTCGACACGGGCGACACCGCCGCCTCCGCGAGACTCGCCGGCGAGAACCCCCCGCGCGCCCTGGCCACCACCCTGCACGACGCGTGGGTCCGCTTCGCGACGCACGGCGACCCCGGCTGGACCCCCTGGGACGCCACCCACCCCGTGCGGGTCTTCGACGACCCGGACGACGGACGGATCGTCCTCGGCCCCTACGACCGCGAGTTGGCCCTCTGGGCGGAGGACGCGCGACGCCCCCGCAGAGCCCAGGGCACCGGCACGTTCACCGCCTCCGGCGGAGCCCCCCTCCCAACCCTCCGCCGCTTCCGCCGCGCCCCTTGAGCGACGCCGGCCGGGCTTTTCGGGAGCCGCTCCACGGGCCGCCCGGGCCCGGCTTCCGGCGGTTACGGTGAGGGTGTCGCGGGCGGCGGAGAGGGCGGGGTGTCGGGATGCCTGAGGGCTGGCGGTGGGACAGCACCCTGTTCCGGGGCAGCGCGCCTCATTACGAGCGGGGGCGCCTTCCCTACGCCCCGGGGTTCGCCGAAGCCCTGGCCGAGGTCCTCGGTCTGGACGGCACCGGCCGGCTCCTCGACGTCGGCTGCGGACCGGGCGTCGTGCTGCTCCCGATGGCCCGGTACGTCGCCGAGGCGGTCGGCGTCGACCCGGACGCGGACATGCTGGCCGAGGCGGAACGTCAGGCCGGGCGCCGGGGCGTGAGAAACGCCCGCTGGGCGGCGGCCCGCGCCGAGGACCTGCCCGCGGGGCTGGGGGAGTTCCGGGTGGTGGTGTTCGCCCAGTCCTTCCACTGGACGGAGCGCGACCGGGTCGCCGCCACCGTGCGGGAGATGCTGGCGCCGGGCGGCGTGTTCGTCCAGGTGAGCGACCTCAAGAACCCGCCCCCCGCACCACCGCCGCCCCCGTCCGTCCCGCCCCCGTACGACCGCGTCGCCGACCTGGTGCGCCGCCGCCTCGGCCCGGTTCGACGCGCCGGACAAGGGGTCCTCGTCAACGGCACCCCAGGCCGGGAGGACATCGTCCTGGAACGGGCCGGCTTCACGCACGTCCGGCGTCTTGTCGTGCCCGCCGGGCAGGTGGTCGACCGCACCGCCGACGACCTCGTCGCCTGGGCGTTCTCCCGCTCCGACTCCGCGCCCCATCTCTTCGGCGACGCACTGCCCGACTTCGAACGGGACCTGCGCGCGCTGCTGCGCGAGACGGCCCCCGACGGCCGTTTCGCGGAGCGCCTCCCGGCCACCGAGATCATGATCTGGGGCATGCCCCGGCACGACTGAGGACGGGGGCGCTCGCTTTCGGTGGCGTCGGGTCAGGCGGGCAGGGGGCCTCGTAGGACGCTTCGGCCGGAATGGGCCGGGTTTCCGTTGTCGTCCTGTGCCGACACGTCGATCAGCGGGTAGCGGCCGAGGTCGATCCGGGTGGGGAGCGGCAGCGTGGTGGTGCCGTCCGGGGCGAGGACACCCATCGCCACGAGGCGGGTGTGGGTCCGGTCCATGAGCCACACCTCGTAGTAGCCGTCCGTGCGGGGCAGGCCCTTCACCGTCACCGTGACCTCGCGTTCGGCGTCGGAGCCGCGCACCAGGCGTACCGTACCGGCCGCGCGGGGCGCGGCCAGCGGCGCGAGACGGCTCGCAGGGCCCGCCTCGGCCCTCGGCGGGGCGTCGTCGAGCCGCCACGCGGTGACGGCACCGCCCAGCAGCGCCCCCACGACGAGACTCGCGGCGGCGATCGGCAGGGCCGGGCGGCGCAGCCATGCGCGGCCGTGTCCGGGGTGTGCTCCGTGCTCGCTGGGTCTGCTTTGCTCGCCGGGTGCGCCCGGGGCCGGTGGGATGGCGTCGTCTCCGGTCGGTCGGTGAAGGGGCGTGCCGGACTCCAGTTCCGCCGCGATCGACCGCCACACCGCGTCGGGCGGTGCCGTCAGGAGGTCGCCGGTCGACACGTCCCGGGCGGCACGGACCACGCGTCGCAGCTGGTCGAGCTCGTCGCGGCACCGCGGGCACCGTGCCAGATGGTCCCGTCGGCGCGAGGTGGGGCCGGAGCCGTTCCCGAGTGCGAGGTCGGTCAGCTCGTCGGCGTCCAGGTGCCCTGCCATGGCACACCTCCCCTCGTACCGGCGACCGGATCGGCCGGGGTCTTCTCCGCGTCGGACATGGACAGCAGCGTAAGCACGCGTGGAGGGGGAGAGGACCGGGGAGCGGGCTCACTCCGTGCCCGTGACCGGGGCCGCCGTGACCACGAGGTTCCGCTGGTAGCCGCCGTGTGCCCGGTCGAACGGGGGCGCGCAGGTGATCATCGTGAGGACCGGTTCGCCGGTCCTGGCGAAGGCCGAGGCCGGCAGCCGGTCCTTGTCCACCAGGGCGCGGGCGACGACACGGTAGGCGACCGGCGGCGCGTCGGCCCGCCGAATCGTCACCGCGTCGCCCGCGCGGACGTCGAACAGGGCGGCGAAGGCGCCGAGATCGCCCGTGCGGGAGTCCACATGACCCACCATGACGGCGGAACCGGAGGGCTCACCCGGAGCGGGCCCGAAGCGGTACCAGCCGACCTTCCCCGGATCCTCGGGAATCTCGGCGCTGCCGTCCGCGGCCACTCCGACCGGTTCGACCGCGGCGCTGAGACCGACGCGCTCGATGTCGAGCCGCCCGGGGGCGGCGGCGACGGGGCCAGGGCCCGCCCGCGCGGGCCGAGGTCCGGTCGCCTCCGCCCGGGCCGGCGGGGGACCGGTGTCCTCCGCCCGCCCCGGCGGGACCGCGGGGGACGAGTCGACCGTCCTCGCGTCGAAGTCCGCGGCCGGCGGAAGGTCCTGGCCGGACGGTGCCAGTGCCAGCACCGTGGCCCCGGACACCGCGAGCAGGACCGTCACCGCTGTCCCGAGTCGCTGCCGGAGCCACGGGGCCGGCCCGGTGTCAGGCACGGCCGCGGGACACCACACGGCGGGCGGTGAGCGCGCCGGCGAGGCCGAGGAGGCCGAATCCGGCGGCGTACGCCGGCCACGCGTCGGCGTCGTTGGTCGCGCCGGCGTTCACGCCCGAGGGCGCGGAGTGCATGCCGGTCAGGGTCTGCACCTTCAGGTCGAGGTTCTTGTCCTGGGCGCTGCCCCAGGCGTAGACGACGATGGCGGTGCCCTCCTTGAGATCGAGGTCGGCGGGACCGAGGGCGACGTCGTCGGTGCCGGCGAGCACGACGTCCGCCGAGACCGTGCCGGCGTCCACGGTCGCCGTGTCCTCCTTCGGGTTGACGAGGTCCTTGAAGACCGGTGTGCCGCCCGCCCTGACGTCGACGGCCGGGGCCGCCGCGACATGACGGACCGTCAACCGGGCCTTCCCCGCCGCCACACCGGAGGTGTCGTTCACATAGGCGTCCAGCTGCGGAGTGCCCTCCGCGTTCAGGTGGGCCACGACGGTCGCGTTGGCTCCGGCGGGAACCTCGACCGTCTTCTGGATCGCGGGCTTGCCCTTCGGGTCCGCTCCGGCCTTGAAGACCTTCAGGTCGTACGAACCGGCGGGAAGGGGCTGCGGGTCGGTGAGGGTGCCCGGTTTGAAGTCGGGAATCAGTTCGTCGCCGTTGGCGTACACGTCGACGTCCAGGCCGGGCACGGCGTGGAAGACGGACACCATGGCCTGGTCGTCGTCGGCGGCGGTCGCGGTTCCGGCGCCGCCCAGGGCGAGCGCGCACACGCCGAGAGAAGCCGCTGCGGCAACAGAGGTCCGGGAGATCATGGCTGGCTGTCCCTTCGAACGGCCCACTCCCTGTGAGTGAGTGCACGAGGTCTTCGGCGCGCGCCTCGATGGGGGATGCAGATTCTTTCGCGGGTTCAGCGGAGCTGCCCGTTTCGATGCGCTAACGCTGCACGTTGCGGGTGCGCATCGTTTCGGCGGACGGTCGTCGTGTCGTACTCCTTCGACCTCGGAGCTCATGATGGCCACTGCCCGGCCCGACACACACCTGAGCGCCGACGTGGAGCGCACGCCTCCGCGCGACCCCGGCCCCGACCGGCTGCCCGGCCCGCTCCCGCCGTACGAGGAGACCGGTGACGACACCGAACTCGCCCGGCGGTTCCGCGCCGGGGACGAGGAGGCGGTCGCCCTCGCGTACCGGCGGTGGGGCTCCCTCGTGTACACACTCGCCCGGCGCTCCCTGAGCGACCCGCGGGACGCCGAGGACGTCACCCAGCAGGTCTTCCTCGCCGCCTGGCGGGGACGCGAGCGGTACCGGCCGGACCGTGGCCCGCTGGGCGGATGGCTCGTCGGCATCACCCGCCACGCGATCGCGGACGCCCACGCGGCACGGGCCCGCCGCGCCGACATCGAGGGCGTCTCCGCGGCGCGGCAGGAGGAGGCGGTACGGCACTGGGGTGTCGACGAGAGCCAGGCCACCGTCGACCGCGTCCTCGTCCTGCAGAAGCTCCAGTGCCTGACGCCGGTGCAACGGCGGCTGCTGGGCCTGGCCGTCTACGGTGACCTGACCCAGGCGCAGATCGCCGAGCGGACGGGGCTGCCGCTGGGCACGGTGAAGAGCCACATCCGCAGGGCCCTGCACGCGCTGCGGCGCGTGATGGAACCGTCCCTCTGACGCATCCGAACGCCCGTAGGACGGAGAACATCTTTTTCAGGCCCCGAGGCCGGGGACATCGGCTACGCGCTGGAGGCACGGGATGGACGCGCACGAGGAACCCGGCGTGGCCGGGGCCGGCGTGACGACCGGGGTGCTCGCGCGCAGGCTCGGCATCTCGCCCACCACCCTGCGCTCGTGGGACCGCCGCTACGGGCTGGGACCGGCGACCCGGGTGGAGGGCCGGCACCGGCGCTGGACGCCCGAGGACGTCGCGATGGTGCGGGAGATGTGCCGCCTGACGGCCGAGGGCCTCCCCCCGGCGGAGGCCGCCCGTACCGCCAAGGCCCAGGCGAGCAGGACCGGCGCCCCGGCGGCACCCGCCCCCGCGGCCGACACTCCGCCCGCGGGCCCGCCTCCCCGTTCCCTCGCACCGGTCGGGGAGCCGTGGACCCCGAGGGACGCGACGCCCGTGGACCCGACGCCCGTGGACCCGACGCCCGTGGACCCGACGCCCGTGGACGCGACGCCCGTGGACCCGACGCCCGTGGACGCGACGCCCGTGGACGCGGCCCCCGAGCCCTCGGCGTCCCCGGTGGGCACGCCGTCCGTGGAGGACTCGCGCCGACGGGGTCGAGGGCTGGCCCGGGCGGCGGTCCGTATGGACGCCGAGGCCGTGCAGGAGCAGATCACGGCGACCGTGGAGTCGTACGGCCTCCTGGCCGCGTGGGAGGAGGTCCTCATCCCGACGCTGCGGTACGTGGGGCGCAGATGGGAGTCCTCCGAGGACCGGTACGTGGAAGTGGAGCACCTCCTGTCCTGGCACATCTCCGTGGCCCTCCGCCACGCCTACGCGCGCGCCGCGGCGCGGAACAGAGCCGCCGACAGCCGTCCCGTCCTGCTGGCGTGCCTGCCGGGCGAACAGCACACCCTGCCGCTGGAGGCGCTCACCGCCGTACTGGCGGAGCGCGGCCGGCGCGTCCTGATGCTGGGCGGCTCGGTGCCGGTCGAGGCACTGGAGGCCACGGTGCGGCGGGTCGCCCCGGCCGCCGTGGCCCTGTGGTCGCAGTCCCGGAGCACCGCGGACCTCCCCCTTGCCCGGCACCTCGCGGCGATCCGTTGGGGCATCCACGGCGCCCGCACCCGCAGCCACGTCCTGCTGTGCGGCCCGGGGTGGGGGCTGCGCTCGGATCCTGACCTCCTGCGCCCCTTCGGGCTGACCGACGCCGTCCGGATCATGACATCGGTCGGCCGCCCCGGCGAGGACGCGCCGACGGCGGGCCAGGGGCAGGTGCGGGAGTCAGTGTGATCCGCGCCGGCCGTGCAGGCATCGCCACGCACAGTGCCACGCACACTCGGCGCGCGCATCCGGAGACGCTCCCGTTGCGGAAGAAGAGGTGCGATATGTCCCCAATGGGAAGCCCTCCCAAGCCCTCCCAAGCCCTCCCAAGCCCTCCCAAGCCCTCCCAAACCCTCCCCCAAAGGAGTGCTCATCATGGTCAAGAAGCCGCTTGAGACGGACGCCCGGAGTGAGCAGTTGCCTCCGCCCGAGGAGACCCCCGCCGCCGAGGGGTCGACGGCCGAGGCCCACCGAGAACGACCGGACGGCGGTGTCTGGGAGCACCCGCACCTGTGGCTGTTCCTGATCGCGCTCGGCGCTCTGCTGTTCGCCGCGTTCTTCCTCGTCCGCGTGATCACCTTGTGAGCGGGAGGGCCGAGCGGACCCGCGTCCCTCGGCTTCCTCGCGGAAGACGGGCCGTGGTCGATGTGGAGTCGCTGGAGGTGGCGGAGGGCCGCACCCACCGTGCGGCCCCGGGGTATGCCGAGCAAGGCGATGATCTCCTTGCCGTCGAGGGCGATCGGGACGCCGGGCAGCCGTTCATGGGCGGCTCGCTCGGCTGCGGCGCACTCGCCGGCCTCGCGCCGGGCCCGCTCTCCGCGTGCCACGTGCCGTGGTCGGCCGCGTCGTACGCCTCCAGGGCGGCCCGGCGCAAGTCCTCCTCGTCCCGCCCTCGGCCGAGGCCGACTTCCGCGAACAGATCGCGGTGGTCCGGCGCGCCGGGGCCGGCCGGCACCACGCCGAGCAGAGCCGGCGCCGCGTTGATCGACCGGTCCTCCCGCGGACCGCTGGAGTCCGAGGTGCGCACCGGGCCCCATTCCCGTACGCCGGCCCGCCACACGGCGGCGGTCTGACCCCCGTCGCCCCCCCAGTAACTCGGTGGTGAGCGGTAGCAGCGTCGAGTCGGTACGACATCCGCGCACGGTGACCCCCTGCCGGTCCGGGGCTCAGTCCCGGGAGCGCGGGAGGGCGGGCGTGGGTGCGGGGCCCTGGCCGGGGGTGAGTGCCGCCTGGCTCGCGCGGCGGCGGGCGGCGAGGGCCTCGCGGGCCGCCTCGCGGGGGTGGCGGCGCCGCCAGTACGGGTTGTCGTGGGGCAGCTTGCCCGACACCCGGCCGTACATGCCGAAGCAGGCGATGAGCAGCCCCATCGTGAAGCTGAACATGACGTTGGACATGCCGAAGTCCAGGACGTTGGCGGGGCGGTCCAGGACGAAGAGGTGGAGGAAGCCGCTGAGCAGGAACAGCGTGCCGACGGTCATGTTGAGCGTGGACGCGAAGTTGCCGCCGACCACGGCACCGCCGATCAGGGCGAGGCCCACGACGACGGAGATCAGACTGAGCACCCCGTTGGTGGACAGCCCGGAGATCCGGGTCCCGTCCGTGTCGAAGGGGGTGAGCCGGTCCGCGAAGCCCAGACAGCCGAAGACCAGCAGGATGACACCGCACAGGCCGGCCCCGTACCGGTACACCCGGGCCAGCCGGTGGTCGACGGGGAGTTCGTCGCGGAGTCTCATGGCGTGTCCTCTCAGTGGGGTCCCGATGCGCTTCGGTCATCTTTTCCGGCGATATGCGGCATACGGTTGCAGTGGCATTCCCCGACACGGAGCTGAGGAGGCGGCGTCATGACGGTTCCGCACTGGCTGTTCGGCGACCAGCTCGGGCCGCATTTCCTGACGGGGCGTTCCGACACGCCCGTGGTGATGATCGAGGCCCGCTCGGTCTTCCGGCGCCGTCGCTTCCACCGGGCCAAGGCCCACCTCGTGCTATCTGCGATGCGCCACCGCGCCACCGCGCCGCCGAACTCGGCGACCGGGTCCGGTACGTCCGCGCCGAGACCTACCGGGAGGGGCTGCGCGAGGCGGTCGGGGGCGGCCCGGTGACGGTGCGTCACCCCACGTCGTACGCGGCGCTGCGGCTGGTGAGGTCACTGGAGTCGCAGGAGTCGGTGACCGTGCTGTCGGCGCGCGGGTTTCTCGTCGCGCAGGAGGACTTCCGCGCCTGGGCCGACGAACACGGCGTGCACGGCGGACAGCGGCTGCGCCAGGAGGACTTCTACCGGTGGGTGCGGCGCTCGCACGACCTGCTGATGGACGGTGACCGTCCGGCGGGCGACCTGTGGAACCACGACCACGACAACCGCGAGCCCCCGCCGAAGGGCGCGCGGACCCTGGGCGCCCCGCCGCCGTACCGCCCGAGGGAGGACGGGATCGACGAGGAGGTGCGCCGCGACCTCGACCGCTGGGAGCGCGAGGGCGCCGTCACCTTCGTCGGGCGGGACGGCCCGCGTCTGTTCCCCGCCTCCCGGCGTGAGGCGCAGGCCGCGCTGCGCCGGTTCGTCGAGCACCGGCTGGCCGGTTTCGGGCCGCACGAGGACGCGATGCTGGCGGGGGACCCGGTGATGAGCCACAGCCTGCTCTCGTCCTCCCTGAACCTCGGCCTGCTCGACCCGGCGGAGTGCGTGGAACGGGCCGAGGACGCGTGGCGGGAGGGGCGCGCCCCGGTCAACAGCGTGGAGGGATTCGTCCGCCAGGTCGCCGGTTGGCGCGAGTACGTCTGGCAGCTCTACTGGTACTTCGGTGAGGACTACCGCCACCGCAACGCCCTGCGGCACCACGCCCCGCTCCCGCGGTGGTTCCTGGAGCTGGACGCGGACGCGGTGCGGGCGCGCTGCCTGGCCACGACGCTGGCCCAGGTGCGGGACACCGGATGGACACACCACATCCCCCGGCTGATGCTGCTGGGCAGTCACGCCCTGCAACGCGGCTGGGATCCGCGGGCGGTGACCGACTGGTTCCACCGCTGCTTCGTCGACGGCTACGACTGGGTGATGGTCCCCAACGTCGTCGGCATGTCGCAGTACGCCGACGGCGGCCGCATGACGACCAAGCCGTACACGTCCGGCGGCTCCTACGTGAACCGGATGAGCGACCTGTGCGGCGGCTGCGTCTACCGGCCGGGCGAGCGGACCGGCGACCGGGCCTGCCCGTTCACCACCGGCTACTGGGCCTTCCTGCACCGGCACCGGGCCCGACTGGAGCGCAACCCCCGGATGGCACAGCCGGTCCGCCGGCTGGACCGGCTCGCGGACCTGGAGGAGCTGCTGCAACAGGAGGCCCGGCGCGGCGACGGTCCGCCCTGACGGCGGCGCGCCCCGTCGGCGCCGCGCATCCCTCAGCCGGGAGGCCCCGGAGCGGCCCGGGCGTCCGCACGGACATCGCTGGGCGGCATGCCATAGGCGGTGCGGAAGGCGCGGGTGAAGTCGGCCGGGCGGGGGAAGCCCCAGCGGGCGGCGATCGTGTGGATGGGCTCCCCGCGCAGGGCCGGGTCGCGGAGGTCGCGGCGGGCGCGCTCCAGCCGCTGGTCGCGGATGTACGCGGCGACACCGACGCCCTCGGCGCGGAAGAGGGCGTACAGGCGGCTGCGGGAGATGTGGTGGGCGGCGGCAATGCCGGCGGGGGTCAGGTCCTCGTCCGCCAGATGCCTCCGGACGAACGCCTTGATCCGCAGCATCAGCGTCCGGTCGTGGGCCTCCGCCGGCATCAGCGGATCGGCGTCCAGGACGTGGGCGAAGACGGCGGTGACCAGGTCGGCGACGACGGTTCCCAGTCGCGGGGCGTCCTGCGGCTGGTACGGGCCGGTGCCCTCGGTCAGGTTCACCAGGAACTGCGTCAGCAGCGCGCCGACGCCCTCACGGCCCGATATCGGCCGCCCCACCACCTGATCGGCCCGGTTCGCGGGCAGCGCCACCAGCGCCCGGGGGATCTCCACGCCGACGATGGTCACCGGGTCGGAACCGGTGAAGACGTCCCACGCCCACGACGAGCTGTTGATGTGGATGTCGCTGCGTCGGTACGTGACCTCCTGCCGGCCCCAGGTGGCGCCGCCCTCTCCGCGCAGCAGCACGGAGAGGTGGTAGATCTCGGGGTCGGACTGGCGGACGAGTTTGGGCGTGCGGTGGAAGCCCAGCGAGTCGAAGGTCGCCGGCCACACCGCCACGTCACCGAGCCCGATCAGTCGCTGGTGCACGCGGTAGTTGGCCGCGCGGTCACTGGACAGCAGCATCGGCGCGTGGGTCCGGCCCATGCGTTCCGTCCACGCGTCGAACCGGTCACCCGGAGGCAGATCCAGGGAGCGGAACACCGACTCTGGCAACATCGCCGCAGTCAATCACAGCGGCCGACCAGCTGGACAGCCGCCGCTGAGGCCGGCGACGGCACGACCACGGCGCCCGTCCGCGCCGGCCGACGGAGGCTCGTCTGGGGTCGCAGGCCTCCCCCGACCGCCTGGGCTCTCCCGCCGTCGGGCGTTCACCCGCCGTCGTCGGCTTACTCGCCGTCAGGAGTCCTCCTGCCGACGGGCGTTCTCCGGGCGCCGGGGTTTCCTGTCCGGCCGTCAGGTCAGCACCTCCGCGATCGCCGAGATCGCCTCCGGTCCCACCCGGCAGCACCCCCCGATCAGCCGGGCGCCGCCGGTCCGCCAGCCCTCGACCTCCGCCGCGGTGAAGCGGGACCGTCCGGTCCACTCCCGTGCCTCCGCGTCCCATGCCTCGCCGCTGTTCGGGTAGACCACCACCGGCTTGCCGGTGACCCGGGCCGCCGTCGCCACCGCCGCGTCCACGTCCTCCGGGGCGCAGCAGTTCACGCCCACCGCGACCACCTCGTCCGCCTCGGCGGCCACGGCGAACGCCTCCTCCAGCGGCTGCCCGGCCCGCGTCCGCTCCCCGGCCACGGTGTACGACAGCCACGCCGGCACCCCGAGTCCGCGCACGGCCCGCAGCAGCGCCTCCGCCTCGTCGGCGTCGGGCACCGTCTCCAGGGCGAGGACATCGGGCGCGGCGGCGGCCAGGACCTCCAGTCGCGGCCGGTGGAACCGCTCAAGCTCGGCCACGCTGAGCCCGTACCGCCCCCGGTACTCGGAGCCGTCCGCGAGCATCGCACCGTACGGCCCGACCGAGGCCGCCACCCACAGGGGCCGCCCGACGCCCTTCGCCCGCGCCAGCCGGGCCGCGTCGCGGGCCAACTCCACGCTGAGTCCGAGGAGTTCGGTGGTCCGTACGGTGTCGATGCCGCGCTTGGCGAAGCCCTCGAAGGTGGCCTGGTAGCTGGAGGTGATCGCCACGTCGGCGCCCGCCTCGAAGTAGGCGAGGTGCGCCTCGGTGATGGCCTCAGGCCGTTCGGCGAGCAGCCGGGCCGACCACAGTTCGTCGCTCAGGTCGTGCCCGGCCGATTCGAGCTGGTTGGACATGCCGCCGTCGAGGACGAGCGCGCCGGCGGCGAGTGCCTCGACGAGGGTGGGGGAGGGGGCGGAGGAGGGGGAGGGGCTTCCCGGGGCGTTGCTGGTCATACGACGACGGTAAACGAGCCGCGGCCCTGCGCCCGCACCGATTGTGTCCACTTTATGAACAGAATGACCAGCATGTGGAACGCCGGGATACGATCACGGCCCCCGAGCACCACCTCCCCGTCCCACCTCCCGTCCCACCCCCCATCCCCGTCTCGCCCTCCCTCTCCCCGGAACCGTCATGACCACCACCAGCACCCCCGAGGCCGCAGAGCCCGGCCCTTCCCCGACCGCCGGCCCCGGCGCCGCCCCCGAGGCCGCCGTCGCTCCCCCCGGCCGCAAGTTCGGTCTCGCCGCGGCCACCGCCCTCGTCATGGGCAACATCATCGGCGGCGGCATCTTCACCCTCCCCGCCGCCGTCGCCCCGTACGGCACGGTGAGCCTGGTCGCGTTCGCCGTCCTCTCCGTGGCAGCCGTCCTGCTGGCGCTGCTGTTCGGGAAGCTGGCGAGGCGCAGCCCTGTCACCGGCGGTCTCTACGTCTACCCGCGCGACGCCTTCGGCCCCTTCGCGGGCTTTCTGTCGGCCTGGTCGTACTGGACGATGTGCTGGGTCAGCATCGCCGCCCTCGCCGTCGGTGTCGTCGGCTACGTCGACGTGCTGATACCCCTGGGCGACGGCAAGGCCGTCCTCGCGCTGGTGGCCCTGGCCGCGCTGTGGCTGCCGGCCGCCGCGAACTTCGCGGGCACCCGCTACGTCGGCGCCGTGCAGGTCGTCTCGACGATCCTGAAGTTCGTGCCGCTGCTGCTGGTCGCCACGATCGGCCTGTTCTTCATCGACACCGACAACTACGGCCCGTTCAACGCCTCCGGTCAGAGTGTGCCCGGCGCGATCGCCGCCTCCGCCGCCCTGCTCCTGTACAGCTTCCTCGGCGTCGAGTCGGCCGCCGTGAGCGCCGGCGAGGTCCGTGACCCCGAGCGCACCGTGGGCCGCGCCAGCGTCCTCGGCACCGTCGCCTCCGCCGTGGTCTACATCCTCGGTACGGTCGCCGTCTTCGGCCTCGTCCCGCACAAGGAACTCGTCGAGTCGGGCGCCCCGTTCGCGGACGCCGTGGACTCGATCGCGGGCGGCGGCTGGGGCGGCACCGTGATCGCGCTGGTCGCCGTCGCCTCCATCGTCGGCTGCCTCAACGGCTGGATCCTGATGAGCGCTCAGATGCCGTACGCCGCCGCCCGCGACGGGCTCTTCCCGAAGCCGTTCGCCCGGCTCGGCAAGGGCGGCGTCCCCGGCTTCGGCGTCCTCGCCACCGCCGCCCTCGGCACGATCCTCATCGTCGTGAACTACGCCGACGACCCGGACACCGCGTTCCGTGTCCTCGTCCTCATCACCACGTTCACCGGCTGCGTCCCGTACCTGCTCTCGGCCGCCGCCCAGCTGTACTGGCTGGCCCGCGGCACCCGCGAGCGCGTGCGCCCCGCCGGACTGGTCCGCGACCTGATCGTCGCCGGCCTCTCCTTCGCCTTCTCCTTCTGGCTCATCGCCGGCGCCGGCTACGCGGCCGTCTACCAGGGCGCCCTGTTCCTCTTCGCGGGCATCCCGGTCTACGTGTGGCTGCGGGGACGGCAGGAGACGCACGAGGACGCGGACACGACCTAGGCCCGTCGTCAAATTCCCACCTACCCCCCGGGCCGCCCTCCGGGCGACGGCGGGAATGTGACGACACGGCCTAGGTCCGGGCGGCCCCGTTCCGCGCACTCCATTCCTCTTCGAGCACGCCGAACACCAGGGAGTCGCGCCAGCCGTCCCGGATTCGCGCGGTGTGGCGCAGGTGGCCCTCGTAGGTCATGCCGAGCTTGTTCAGGACGCGGGACGAGCCGGTGTTCCGCGGGTCGCAGGTGGCGTGGATCCGGTGCAGGCCCAACTCGGCGAAGCCGTACGCGAGAAGGAGGCGACCGATCTCCGTGCCGATGCCCCTGCCCCACACCCGCGGATGCACGACGTAGGAGATCTCGCCCTGGCCATGCCTGAGGCTCCGGATGTGCAGTTCGCCCATCCCCACGACGTCGTCACCCAGGCGCGCCACATGGGCGAACCTGAGCCGGGGCGCGCTCGACCAGGCCTCCGCGGCGGCCGTCACGAAGTCGCGCGTCTGGTCCTCCGTGTTGGGGCCCCAGGGCTGGAAACGGCAGGCCTCCGGCAGGCGGGCCCACGCGTGGACGGCCTGCCAGTCCTCCGGCGTGATCCTGGTCAGGGTCACCGACTGCTCATCCATGGGTCCATCCTGCCAACTGTGCACGCAGGGAACACTCCTCCCTTCGCTCCCGGACAAGCGTCGTCCGGACGAAGCGCTAACTTCAGCCGTCGAGGGGCCTGTCCGCACCCGAGGGTCCCGCGCACTGTTCCAGGGAGTGAGTCATGAGTTCTCAGGCGAAGGCATTCGGTTTCGGCATGCCGTGGGAGGCGCTGTACGGATACAGCCAGGCCTTGCAGGTCGGTGACACGGTGTACGTGTCGGGACAGCTGTCCCACGACCGTGACGGGACCTTCGTGGGTGCCGACGACTTCGAACTGCAGGTCCGCACGACGCTGGAGAACCTCGACCTGGTGCTGAAGCGGTTCGGGGCCGAGCGGAGCCAGATCGTGGAGACGACCGTGCTGGTGAGGAACCTGCGGGAGAACTTCGACACGACGGCGCGGCTGCACGCCGAGTACTTCGGGGGGCACCGGCCCACCAGCACGGTCATGGGCGTCGCCGACCTGGCGCTGCCGGAACAGCTCGTGGAGATCGGCGCGCTCGTACGACTCGACGTGCAGCCGTAGGCCCTTACCCCGTCGCCGCGTGCCGGCCGCCTCCCCGCCGGCGGTTCCTGGCGCGGCGCCTGCTCATCGGTACGGCGAGCGTGCAGAGCAGGCCGACGGCCAGGGCGTACGGCCACCAGCCGGGGCCGTCGTCGGCCGAGGCGCCGGTGTTGAGCGTGTCGGGTCCCCGCACGCCGGTGTCGGCGCCCGCGGCGGACCTGGCCTTGGCAGGCGCGTTCGCCTTCGTCGCCGTCAGCACGACGTCGTTGCCGTCGCCGCCCCGGTAGCTGATCCGGTACGTGCTGTCGGCCAGCTTCACCTTCGCGCCCTCGCGCAGACCCTTGAACGTACCGGTGACGCCGCCCTTGCCGGTGTGGTCGATCACGGTGACCTTCTCGCCGGGGCCGCCGACGGCACCCAGGGCCGCGAAGTCCAGCTCGCCCGCCAGCCGTACCGCCCCGGCCACCTTCAACGGCTTCTCACGCAGCACCAGTCGGCCCCGCCCGGTCTGGGTGTAGCCACCGGTCACCCGCACGCCCGCCACGACCGTCCCGGCGTTGGTCACCGAGCCCCGCACCGTGCCCTTGCCGGAGAGGGAGCGGTTCACGGTCAGCCCGCCCGTGCCCACGTCGAGCGTCGCGCCCGCCGTGGTGAGCCGGATGCCCTTGCTGCGCGCCAGGGTCGCCCCCGAGCGGAGCGCGAGCGTGCCATTGGTGACCGTGGTCCGCCCGGTGTACGTCACCCCGCTGCCCGTCAGCGTCGTCGTCGCGGCGCCGGACTGCGTGAACGAGCCGCTGCCGCTGATCCTGGACAGTGTCACCGGCTTGGCGACGTTCCGGACGATGAGCGTGCCGTCGTTGACGACCTTGTACAGGTCGCCCTTGGTGTACAGCCCGCCGTCGCCGCCCCGCTTCCCGCTGCCCAGCCGCAGCACCGCGTTCTTCTGGATCGTCGTCGAGCCGTTGTAGTACTGGACGGCGGCGAAGGTGACGTCGTTGCCCTTCGTGCCCTTGATGACGATGTCCCCGGCGCCGGGGGCGGACAGTGTGTCGTGGAACCTGCCGCCGCCGATGGGGGCGCCCAGGGTGACGGGGCCGTTGTAGTCGAAGGTCAGCAGCGAACGGGAGCGGGCGGCGAGGAGGTTGATGTACACCGTCTCGGCGGTGCCCGGCATGAAGATCTTGTTCGTGGTGCCGTCGCCCCACTGGACGTTCGCGCCCTTGATGTTGGTGCCGCGCTTGTTGACGTTCTTCCGCGCGGGCGTCCAGTTCAGGGCCGGGTCGCTGAGTGAGGGATTGGTGTCCCCTCCCTGGTTCGACCAGCTGTACTGACCCGTGAGGATCACCTTGCTGCCGGGCCGGGACTGGACGTTGATGTCGCTGCCGTACTCACGCTGGTAGAAGTCCATGCCCTGGGTGACGGTCTGCCCCAGCGGTGTGTCCACGGTCCAGGTGCCCTGGTTGAGGATCTTGCGTACCCGGGGCAGCGAGGTCGCGTACTCCGGCGCTCCCGCGTTGAGCTGCGTCCCGTTGTCGATGACGCCGCTGAACGGATGGGTGCCCGACAGGTCCCAGGTGGCCCACAGGAACCTCGGCTGGCTGATCAGCCCCGAGCCGCTGATGGTGCCCAGGTTGTACTGGACGTCCTTCAGCGCCAGCCGCAGGGTGCCGTCGACCCGGATGTTGTCCTGGTTGAGCCGGAACGACGGGGTGTTGTACGGGAACTTCCCGATCAGCCCGGTCCGGCCGCCGTTCCCGTACTGGAGGGTCGCGCCCCGTGCGACGGTCACGGCCGGCGGGTCCGGGTTCGTCACGGTGACGTACGGGTGGTTGCCGCCGAGCGTCTTGACTACCTGCCGCTGCCGGGCCTTGGGCAGGGTGAACTCGCTGTCCCTGGTGAGGATCAGGGTCCCGGTGCCCCGCACGGTCAGCGTCCCGGTGCCGCTGAAGGTGCCGTTGTAGGTCGTCTTCCCCGGTGGCACGGTCACGACCGTGTCACCGTCGAGCCGGACGTCCCGGCCCGCCAGCACGTCGGCGGTCGCATCGCGGGGGGCTGCGGTCGCGGTCGGGGCACCGAGCATCAGGGCGGTGACCGCCAGGGCTCCGGCGGCCGCCGCTGTCTTGTGGATATTGCTGTGCACGCCTACGGAGACGGCCCGGCAGCCGGCCGATAACAGAAATCCGCGCACGACCCGCGACCGGTCGCGCCACAGCCCAGGGTCGTGCGAGCCGGCACAAGACGGAAAGCGCTCTCTCTCATCTCGTCCGACCCGTTGACCTCCCGGGGGCGCGCCCTTACCTTTTCGCCGTTCGGAGTGACCGATCTTGTGCGAAATGCCGAACGATTCTGTTCCTTTTTGTGTCGCCGCATCGCGCTCCGAACGCCCCCCACGCGCCACCGTCAGAGAGGCAGACCGCATGAGCCGCGACAACGCCTTGCCCCCACCCCCCGACCGCAGGCTGCTGCTGAAGGGCGCCCTGGCCGCGGGCGCCCTCACCGCACTGCCCGGCGTCGCCCACGCGGCGACCGGCGGTCCGGCCGCCTCCCCGGCCGGGCCGGGTGCCGCCGCCCCGTACGTCAACCCGCTGGTCCGCAACCGGGCCGACCCGCACATCCACCGCCACCGCGACGGCTTCTACTACTTCACGGCCACCGCCCCCGAGTACGACCGGATCATCCTGCGCAGATCCCGCACCCTGCGCGGTCTGTCCACCGCGTCCGAGGCCGTGATCTGGCGCAAGCACGCCACCGGCGTCATGGGCGCCCACATCTGGGCGCCGGAGATCCACCACATCGACGGCAAGTGGTACATCTACTTCGCCTCCGCACCCGCCGAGGACATCTGGGCCATCCGGATCTGGGTCCTCGAGAACGCGCACCGCGATCCGTTCAAGGGCACCTGGGTCGAGCGCGGCCAGCTGAAGACCGCCTGGGAGACCTTCTCCCTCGACGCCACCACCTTCACCCACCGAGGCACCCGCTATCTGGCCTGGGCGCAGCACGAGCCCGGCATGGACAACAACACCGCGCTCTGGCTGTCCAGGATGGCCGACCCGCTGACCCTGACCGGGCCGCAGGTCCGGCTCTCCACCCCGGAACTGCCCTGGGAGGTCATCGGCTTCAAGGTCAACGAGGGCCCGTCGGTCATCCGGCGCAACGGCCGCCTGTTCATGTCGTACTCGGCGAGCGCCACCGACTTCAACTACTGCATGGGCCTGTTGACGGTCGACGAGGACGCCGACCTGATGGACCCCGCCAACTGGTCGAAGTCCCCTACGCCGGTCTTCACCAGCAACGACACCACCAAGCAGTACGGGCCGGGCCACAACAGCTTCACCGTCGCCGAGGACGGCCGCACCGACGTCCTCGTCTACCACGCCCGCCAGTACAAGGACATCGTCGGCGACCCCCTGAACGACCCCAACCGCCACACCCGTGTGCAGCGCCTCGGCTGGAAGCCCGACGGCACCCCCGACTTCGGCGTCCCCGTCGCCGACACCCCCACCCCGACCTCACGGAAGGAGAGCTGAGATGCGACGTGCGTACGCGACACTCCTCGCGCTCTGTCTCGCGCTGGCCGGTGCCCTCGTCACCGCAGGTCCGGCCCAGGCGGCACCCCAGACCATCCCCAACGGCGTCCAGTTCACCGACAGCGGCGGCAACCCCGTGCACGCCCACGGCGGCGGCGTCGTCAAGGTCGGGTCGTACTACTACTGGTTCGGCGAGCACCGGAACCCCGACAACACCTTCAAGTACGTGTCGGCGTACCGCTCGACGGACCTGAAGAACTGGGAGTTCCGCAACAACGTCCTGACCCAGGCCACCGACCCGGAGCTGGCGACCGCCAACATCGAGCGGCCCAAGGTCATGTACAACGCGTCCACCGGCAAGTTCGTGATGTGGATGCACAAGGAGAACGGCGTCGACTACACCGAGGCGCGCGCCGCCGTCGCCGTCTCCGACACCGTCGACGGCGACTACACCTGGCGGGGCAGCTTCCGCCCGCTCGGCCAGCACATGTCCCGTGACATCACCACCTTCGTGGACACCGACGGCACCGGCTACATGATCTCGGCGGCCCGCGAGAACTACGACCTCCAGATCTACCGGCTCACCGCCGACTACACCCAGGTCGCCGCTCTCGTCGCCGACCCCTGGCACGGCGGGCACCGCGAGGCCCCGGCCCTGTTCAAGCGGAACGGCGTCTACTTCATGCTGACGTCGGGCGCGACCGGCTGGAGCCCCAACCAGCAGCAGTACGCCACCGCCACCAGCATCGCCGGTCCCTGGACGGCCATGACCAACATCGGCGACTCCACGACGTTCGGCTCGCAGACCGCGTACGTCCTGCCCGTGCAGGGCACCTCGACCACCTCGTACCTGTACATGGGCGACCGCTGGGGCAACTCCTTCGGCGGCACCGTCAACGACTCCCGCTACGTGTGGCTGCCGCTGACCTTCCCGACCTCGACCACCATGTCCCTGTCCTGGTCACCGGAGATCACCATCGACACGGCCGCCGGCACGATCAGCGGCACCGGCGCCACGTACAACACGCTGGTCGCCCGCCACTCCTCCAAGTGCGCCGACGTCATCAACCAGTCGCTGTGGGCGGGCGCCCAGATCAAGCAGTACGCCTGCAACGGCGGAAACAACCAGAAGTACTGGTTCAAGTCCGTCGGCGGCGGCTACTACCAGCTGGTGACCCGCCACAGCTCCCTGTGCGTGCAGGAGAACGCGAACACCGTCAGCCAGGAGAACTGCGACTCCTCGGCGAACAACCAGCAGTGGTCCCTGACCACCACCGGCTCCTACGTCAACGTCAAGTCCCGCGCGACCGGTGAGTGCCTGGACGTGAACGGCGCGTCCACCGCCGACTCGGCCGCGATCATCACGTACACGTGCAACGGCGGCACCAACCAGCAGTGGACGCGCGGGACATGACCCGACGTCAGGTCAGCAGGTCGATGGCGTCGTGCCGACCTCACCTGGCCTTGACGCGGGCGCGCTCGCCCCAGCCGTTCACGCGCGGCTGACGAACCGATGGGGCGGTGGCAGAGTCTGCCACCGCCCCCACCTTTCGTCGACGAGTCACGTACACGTGCAACGGCGGCACGAACCAGCAGTGCACGCGCGGGACGTGATCTCAGACGAGTAGGTCGATCGCGTCGATCGACGTCCCGGCACTGAGGTAGGAGGTCGTCCCCGACCCGCTCACCACATTGATCCTCAGCACGTTGTACTGACTCGTGTCTGTCCGCCAGGCGGACGCGGGCACGCTGTAGGTGAACGTGTGGTTGTTGCCCCGGTACGAGCCGTTCGTCAGCGAGCGGGTGTTCGGCTGGGTGGGCGGGGAGGGGATCGCCGACGTCCAGGTGTCGTTGACGACGACCTGCGGCCGGCCGTTGGCGTAGGCCGTCGTCACCCCGATCCGCAGGGTGTGCGCGGCGGCGGCCTGGGCCGCGGTCAGCCGGAAGTAGACGAGGAGGCCGCTGTTCACGTCCTTCCACAGATAGCAGGGGAAGGCGGAGGTCTCGGTGCCGCTGCCGATCACCACGTTGCCGGTCCAGGAGGCGGCCCGGACGTCCGACGGGTGCGCGTACGTCATCAGGTCCGCGTTCTTGAAGCCGCTCGGCGTGCCGTTCCAGTCGTTGATCCGCCAGATCGCGCTCGCGTTGGACGGGTCGTTCGACGACGGGATGGCGATCGTGTTGAGCGTCGTCGTGCCGCCTGCCGTGACTGTCACGGAGGTCGTGTACACCGCCAGCTCGCTCTTGTGGACGGTCAGCGTGTACGTCCCCGGCAGCACACCCGTGATGTTGAAGTAGCCGTCCGACGAGCGTGCGGAACCCCAGTACTGCGCGGCCGAGTTGGCGAGCCCGACCGTGTACGGGTACGACGTGTTGCGCCCGGTGATACCGACGCCCGTCACCCGGCCCCGGCCGCCCGCGCCCACGTACCCGGCGATGCCGAGCGAGTCCGCCCACGGGGTGGTCAGCGTGCCCGGGAACAGCGACGAGGAGGGTGCCCCGCCGTTCGTGAAGGCGATGACGTACGGGCCCTGGAGGCCGAACCGCTGCTCCTCGGTCTGGTTCTGCCCGTAGTACAGGATCTCGTACAGGCCGCCGCCGTCCGCGCTCTGGTGGCGCAGCAGCGAGCGGTAGAACGGGCCGCCGGACGCCTTCTCGTGGTTGCTGCGCACGATCCACAGGCCGACGCCGTTCGCCGACCAGCCGACGTAGTCGTAGTCCATGACCCGCAGCCGGGAGAAGTGCTTCGAGCGGGTCTGGCCGTCGGACTTCCGGAAGACGTCCGAGGCCTCGATGGCGGTGGGCGCGTAGGTGTACGAGTCGGGCGCGTCGTTGAGGAACAGGCCCGCCCGGACGCGCAGGATGAAGCGGGTCGCGGAGACCGAGGTGTCGGCCTTGTTGGTCCACACGTAGATGTTGTTCTCGCCGCTGCGGGCCGCGTAGTAGTGCCGCAGCGTGCCGTACGTGACGGAGACCAGGATCGTCGAGCCGGACTGCCGGATCGTCACCGTGGAGCTGCCGAGGCCGGACTCGATGTGCGAGTTCTTGCCGCCGTAGCCCTGGTACTCCGTGCCCCGGTGGACGAGCGACGCCAGGTCGCCGTTGCTCTTCCTGACCTTGAACACGAGGTCCGCGCCGGTGTCGACGACGTAGTGCGTGCCGTCGTCGCTCCAGCGGAACGCGGCGGCGCGGGCGGTGCCGGCCAGCGGCCCGGCGAGTGCCGCGCCGGCCGCGGTCGCCGCCGTGCCGAGGACGAAGCCGCGGCGGCCGAGGGCCGCTCTGTCGGTGGCCTGGGACATGGGGGTGCCTCCTCAGGAGGGTGGGGGAGTGCGGGTGATTGGGAAGGGTGACAGTTGAATCGATTTCGCGAAAGGGCTTTCACAGCAGGGGGGTTGGCCATCTTGTGAAAGTGCGCCGACGTCTAGAAAGCGCTTGCCAAACGGGGTACGGTCCAGCCGCCGGGTCTTGTCATCCCTCCCGAGGAGCCGCAATGAGACGTTTCACCGTCGCCGCGCTGACGGCGGCGACCCTGGGTACCGTCCTGTCGGCCGTACCGGCCCAGGCACACCACGGCCGACCCGTCCTGGGCCCCGAGTACTGCACGGCGACCGCCTGCCACTTCGACGTCCCCGCCGGCACCTACGACGTGACCGTCCGCCTCGGCGGCGACAGCGCCGCGAGCACGAGCATCACCGGCGAGACCCGCCGCGCCCTCCTGCCCGAGACGGCCACGGCCGCCGGCGAGCCGGTCTCCCGCGGTTTCACCGTGAACGTCCGCACCCCCGAGGGCGAACCCACCGGACCCGACGGCACTCCCGGCCTCGACCTCGTCATCGGCGGCTCGGCCCCCGCGCCGGCCGACATCCGCGTGACCCCCGCCCACCGGGCCCGGCAGATCCTCCTCGTCGGCGACTCCACGGTCTGCGACCAGCCCGGCGACCCGTACTCCGGCTGGGGCCAGCAGCTCCCGCAGTACCTCCGCAAGGGCCTGTCGGTCGCCAACCACGCCGACTCCGGCGAGAGCACGGTGTCCTACCTCGCCGACTCCCGGCTGTGGGCCACCGTCCAGCCGAGGATCCACCGCGGCGACCTCGTGCTGATCCAACTGGCCCACAACGACAAGCAGACCGACGAGGCCACCTACCGCGCCAACCTGGAGACCCTGGTCGCGGGCGTCCGCGAGAAGGGCGGCCGGCCGGTCCTGGTCACCCCGATCGTGCGCCGCTGGTTCAACGCGGACGGCACCCTGAACAACAACACGGCCCTCCTCGTCAACGGCCTCGGCGTCGACCACCCGGCGGTCGTCCGCTCCGTCGCCGCCGCCCACGACGTACCCCTGATCGACCTCACCGCGAAGACGAAGGCCCTGGTCGAGTCGCTGGGCCCCGAAGCGTCCAAGGCGCTGTACCTCTACAACGAGAAGCGCGACAACACCCACACCTCCGTCCACGGCGCCACCGTGTACGCCGGCCTCGTCCGCGACGAACTCGTCGCCCAGGGGCTGGTGCCGGCCGGGCGGACCAGGGTGGGATGAGCCCCTGGGGCGCCCCGACCGGAACCGGGGCGCCCCAGGTTCCAACCGACGGCGACGACCCAGGAAAGCGTGCGCACATGCCCTCCCAGCCAGACGAGGACCGCAGCCTCAGCCCGTACACCGGCTACACCCGCGCCCACTGGGAGGCCGCCGCCGACGCGCTGCTGGCCGCCGTGGAGCCGTACGCGACGGCCGGCGGCGCCCTGTACGACCTGCCCGGCGACCGCACGAGCTGGTCGGGCCGCCTCTCGGACGGCCTGGAGGGCTACGCCCGTACGCTGCTCCTCGCCGCGTTCCGCAAGGACGACAAGGCCCTCGCCCGCTACGGCGACGGGCTCGCGGCCGGTGTCTCGGGGGTGTGGCCGCGTATCGAGGACCGGAGCCAGCCGCTCGTGGAGGCGGCGTCCATCGCCCTCGCGCTCCGGCTCACCCGGCCGCTGCTGTGGGACCGCCTCGACGACGGGGTGCGCCAGCGCGCGGCGGACTGGCTCGGCGACGCGCTCACCGCCGAACCCTGGCCGTGCAACTGGGAGTTGTTCCCGGTGACCGTCGGTGGCTTCCTCGCGGAGATCGGCCACGAACCGGAGCGGTCCCGCCGGGTGATCGAGCAGCGGCTCGACCGCATCGAGCAGTGGTACCTGGGTGACGGCTGGTACACCGACGGCGACGGCCGCAAGTTCGACTACTACAACGGCTGGGCGATGCACCTCTACCCGGTGCTGCACGCCTGGCTCGACGGTGACCAGCGCCTGCTGGACCTCTACGGCGGCCGTCTGGCGACCCATCTCGACGACTACGCCCGGCTGTTCGGCGGTGACGGCGCCCCGCTGCACCAGGGCCGCTCCCTGACGTACCGCTTCGCCACCACGGTCCCGCTCTGGCTGGGCGCGCTGACCGGCCGGACACCGCTCGGGCCGGGCGAGACGCGCCGACTGGCGTCCGGCGCCCTGAAGTACTTCCTCGACCGGGGCGCCGTCGACGACCGGGGCCTGCTGTCACTGGGCTGGCACGGACCCGACCCGGCCGTCCTCCAGGGCTACTCGGGCCCCGCCTCCCCGTACTGGGCGAGCAAGGGCTTCCTCGGTCTGCTGCTGCCGCCGGACCACGCGGTGTGGACGGCGACGGAGGAGGCCGCGCCGGTGGAGCGCGCCGACGAACTGCGCCCGCTGGGCCCGCCCAACTGGCTGCTCCAGTCGACCCGTTCCGACGGACTGGTCCGCCTGCACAACCACGGCAGCGAGGACGTCCGCTACGACCCGTACTACACGCGCCTCGCGTACTCCACGGTGACGGCGCCGGTGCCGTCGGCGGCGCCCCCGGTGTCGTACGACAACAGCGTGATCGTCGACGGCGAGGCGAGCCGGACCGCCATCGAACCCCTTGGTGTGGGCGAGGGATGGGCGGCGTCCCGCCACACGGCCGCCGGGGGAGTGCGGGTGACGAGCCTCGTCCTCGCCCGCGGGGCGGTGGAGGTACGGGCCCACCTGGTGGCGGGGGCGGCGCCCGGGACGCCGGTCCGCGTGACGGGCTGGGCGCCGACCGACGGCGTCCGCACCGAACTCCGGCCGGCCGTCGGCCTCGCCGCCGCCGACGAGGACGCGCCAGGGCCGGACGCCCTCACCGGAACGACGGCCGACGGCGCCACGCTCTTCGTCGCCCTGTCCCGCCTGACGGGCGACCCGGCCCCGGCGCCACTGGAGGACACGGTGATCGTGCGCCTCGGGGACCAGGGCGACCTGCGCGTCCGCTGGACCGCCGGCCCGGAGGTCCGGGCCCTGCTGACGGACGGCGCGGTCTCGGTGGACGTGTGAGGGCAGACCGGGGCGGGGCGGGGCGGTGCGGTCGGAGCGTGACGTCGGTCAGGTGACGTCGTAGGTCAGGTGGGTCGCGGTCGAGGTGATCGTCGCGTCGCGCCGTACGAGTGTGCGCGGGGTCGTGCCGGTGAAGAGGGGGGTGCCGGTGCCCAGGACCACAGGGGCGACGTGGAGGGTGAGGGCGTCGAGGAGACCGGTGTCGAGCGCCGAGCCGACGGTGGCGCCGCCGCCCATGACGACCACGTCCAGGTCCCGGCCGGCGGCGGACGACGCCGCCTCGGCCCGCTCGCGCGCGGCGGCGACGGCGTCGGCGAGGCCGGTGGTGACGAACGTCCAGTCGAGGCCGGTGAGCCGTACGGAGTCCGGCGGTGAGCTCGTCACGACCACGAACGCGGGCTTGCCGACCTCGCCCGCGCCGTAGCCCGTCTCGTCGTCCCAGCCGTACGGCCCGTCGACCACGTCGAAGAGGCGCCGGCCGAGGACGACGGCGCCCGAGCGGGCGGTCGCCTCGCGAAGGATCCGGCGGTCCTCCGGATCGTCGGAGAACGCCCAGGTGTGCAGGGCCTCGCCGCCGGTGCCCAGCCCGTTGTCCGGGCCGGGGTCGGGGCCGGTGACGAAGCCGTCGAGGGAGACGGAGATGTCGGCGATGACGCGGGTCATACAGGGCAGACCCGCTCCCCGCCCGAAACTCATCGGTCCCGGACGGCCCGGCCGGGGCGCCCCCGGATCCCGGTCAGGGGCCGGTCGTGCCGACGACGGTGAGATCACCGGCCGCCGCGGGGGCGTGGGCGCCCCGGCCGTCGTGTGCCAGGCGCCCAGCGGGTGGGCGGGGCGGACGGCGTGAGGGTGATGCAGCAGTCATGCCGTCGCCCTCGCTGTCGCCCTCGCCGTCACGGCCGCCCCGCGGCGCTGCGCGGCTCTCCCGCGTCCTGCAGTGCGGTCGCCTCCCGGGGCCAGTTCTCCAGGGCCACGTGCAGGGCCTCGATCGCCCGGTCCCAGGACGCCCGTACGTCGCGTGTCGCGCCGAAGCCGCCGTCGGCCTCCAGGGCGCAGTAGCCGTGGAAGGTGCTGCGCAGCAGGCGTACCGCGTCGGTGAGGTCGGGCTCCTCCAGGCCGTAGGCGCGGAGCATGCCGTAGGTGATCTCGGCGGTGCGGCGGAAGGCGGGCGAGGCGGTCGCCAGGTCCTGGTCGATGCGCGCCTGGGTGGCCGCGTACCGCCCCGGCCGCTCCAGCGCGTACGCCCGGTAGGCCCCGGCGAACGCGGCCAGCGCGTCCTTCCCGGCCCGCCCCGCCACCGCCTCCGCGATCCGCTCGATCATCTCGCCGCCGGCCAGGAACGCGACCCGGGTCCGCAGGTCCTGGAGGTTCCTGACGTGGGAGTACAGGCTCGCGTCCTTCACCCCGAACCGCCGGGCCAGCCCGGACAGCGTGACGTTCTCGAACCCGACCTCGTCCGCGAGATCGGCCGCGGCCGCCACGACCCGTTCGGTCGTGAGCCCGGTTCTCGGCATGGGCGACCACCTCGTGTTCCGTGCGCCTGGGATCCGTTGGGACAGCCTAGGCCCTGTCGTCAAAGTCCCGCCGTCGCCCGGAGGGCGGCCCCGCGGCGTCAGGTGCGTGCTCTCGGCGTGCCGGGCCCTGACCCGTGTACTGGACGTACTCGGGTCGGGGCCCGGTGCGTCGAGAGCGCGTGCATGGCGTCGCGGGGTAGGTGGGAATTTGACGACAGGGCCTAGGTGAGGCGGACACGGCCTAGGATCCCGGCGTTGCTGGTCACGGTGGCCTCAGGGTCAGCCGATCGGTGCGTACAGGACGCCCAGCTTGTCGATCTCGGTGCCCGAGCGGCCGGTGAAGCCGACGATCTGGCGGCCGGCGGGGGCGGTGAAGGTGCGGGCGTCTCCGGTGGGCGTGCCGGAGGCGAGCGTGCGGCCCTTGTCGGTGGTGAAGGCGGCGGAGAAGATCCGGGTGCGCCCGTCCTTCTTGCCCTGGGTGAGCCTCACCGACGTGAGGTGCTCGCCGGGCGCCAGGGTCAGCGAGGCGGCCGTGCCGCCGGTGCCGCCGTGGGTGAGGGTCGTGCCGCCGTCGTGGGTGAGCGACACCCCGTCGAGGCGGGACGCGCCGCGCAGCGTGAGCGTCCGGGGCGAGAGGGTCGGGGGGAGGTCGTCCGCGTCGTTGAACGCCGTGCCGTGCGGGCCGCCGAAGAAGTCGCTCGCCGCGAGTCGGGGGTCGACGGTCCAGGAGAAGTCGACGGTGTGCGGGAAGTGGTCGGAGAGGTTCTTCCCGGCCGCGTCGAGGAACGCCGCCCACTCGTTGTGGTAGCGCGTGGCGGTCAGGTCCACGACGGCGCTGTCCCGGTAGAGGACCTTGTCGACGACCTCGCAGTCCTGGGCCGGGGCGGTGGTGGCGCAGACCTGTGCGTCGCCGCCCTGGGCCGGTGGCGTGCCGCCCTTGACGAGGTCCACCCACGGGTCGCGCAGGCCGTTCTCCGTCAGCAGCGTGCGGATGTTGTCGCCCGCGCGCGTGTAACGGGTGTTGGTGTCGCCCATGACGATCACCGCGTTGCCCGCCGAGTTGGCCTTGATGAAGTCGGAGAGCTGCGTGATGTTGGCCCGGCGGGCGGCCAGCGCCGCGTCGTCGGAGTCGGCGTTGGTGTGCACGTTGTAGAGGTCGACGAAGACGCCCTCGGCGAGCCGCACCCGGGCCAGCGAGAAGCCCTTGGGGGTCAGGCAGTTGGTGCCGGTGCACTTGTTCCACTTGACCCGCTCGAAGTCCTCGAAGGGAAGGTCCGAGAGGGTGTTGAGGCCGTCCCCGAAGGGCACCCCGCCGCTGGTCGCCGTGCGGTACGGGTGGTCGTCGCCCGCGTACAGCGCCGCGTGGTAGTTGAAGTCCTCCTGCACGTTGACGATGTCGTAGGCGCCGAGGCGGGGCGAGATCAGGGGCGTGTTGGTCTTCGGGCTGCCGGAGCTCAGCCCCTCCGGGAGGCCCGCGACGTTGTACGTCAGCACGTCGAAGGTGCCGGAGGGGGCGGCCGTGGCGGGCGCGGCGCCGGTGGTGGCGAGGCCCGTGACGGCCAGGGCGGCGGCAGCGAGGGTGCCGAGGAGTCGTCTCATGCGGGTACTCCGGGGAGGGGAGTGGGGAAAGTGAGCAGTGCTCAGATTCTGGGTCAACCAGTGTGACGATAAAGGGCAGTTGGGGAAACAGTGAGGGACGTGATGATCTGACGCGTCCATGGCACCCCACGGCCACCCGGTACTCGTTCAACGTTCATGTTTCGCCTCGATCCTCCACGGGCGGCGCGCTCGCGTCGCGGAAGGCAGCCGCGGAAGGCAGCGGCATCCAGGAGGCGTCACATGGGACACGGGCACGCGCACGGTCACCACCACCACGGACACGACCACGAGCACGGGCATGGGCCCGGTCACGCGGCGGACGGCCTCCCCGCCGCCTTCGACACCGCCGTGCCCGACGAGGCGCTGAGCCCCGAGCAGCAGTCGCGCCGCACCCTGCTGCGCCGCGCCGGTCTGCTGGGCGCGGGCCTGACCGCCGCGAGCGTCCTCGCCCCGGCGGCGGCGAACCCCGCGTACGCCGCCTCCGCCGGCAGCCGCAAGCGCGGCGGGTTCCTGTGGCTGGCCGGCGACCACCACATCCACACCCAGTACAGCAACGACGGCAAGTACCGCGTCGTCGACCAGGTCCGCCAGGGCGCCCGGCACGGCATGGACTGGCTGGTCATCACCGACCACGGCAACGCCACCCACGCGAAGATCGGCGTCGAGAAGGTCAACCCGGACATCAGGGAGGCCCGGGCGGCGTACGAGGACACCCTCGTCTTCCAGGGCCTGGAGTGGAACATCCCGGCCGCCGAGCACGGCACCGTCTTCGTACACCCCGGAAAGAACGAGGTCGCCGTCCTCAAGCAGTTCGAGACCGACTACGACGGCGGCGTGAAGGGCGCGACCGACTCGACGCCCGCCAACGAGGCCCTCGCCATCGCCGGGCTGAACTTCCTGGCCGAGCAGGTCCGCCGCCGCAAGGTCAAGGACGTGCTCATGCTCGCCAACCACCCCGCGCGCAAGGGCATCGACTCCCCGCACGAGCTGCGCGCCTGGCGGGACGCCACCAGCCCCCGCCACCGCATCGCCGTCGGCATGGAGGGCGCCCCCGGCCACCAGGCCGGAGGCATCGCCGCGCCACTCGGCATGGGCCGCGCCCGCGGCATCTACGACAACAGCCCCGGCGCCAACTCCTTCCCCGGTTACCCCCCGGAGTCCTACCGGACCTGGGGCGGCTTCGACTGGATGACCTCCACCGTCGGAGGCCTGTGGGACAGCCTGCTCGCCGAGGGCAAGCCGTGGTGGATCACCGCCAACTCCGACTCCCACAACGTCTACACCGACACCGCCGTACGCGGCGGCCCGGACAGCGACTACACCGCCAACGGCAGGCACACCGACCCCGTCTACGGCGGGAAGATCGACCTGACGGAGGGCGACTACTGGCCCGGCCAGTACAGCCGCACCCACGTCGGCGCCGCCGGCTTCTCCTGCGCCGCCGTCATGGACGGCATCCGCGCCGGCCGCGTCTGGGTGGACCACGGACAGCTCATCAGCGGCCTCGACGTCCGGATGTCCGGCGGCGGCCGCTGGGCCACCCTCGGCGGCGCCCTGCACGTCAAGAAGGGCACCAAGGTCACCCTGACCGTCGACGTGGCGCTCGCCGGCGGCCCCAACTGGGCCGGCTTCGTGCCCGAGCTGGCCCGCGTCGACGTCATCCAGGGCGATGTGACGGGCACCCCCGCCGACAAGGACACCTTCACCGCGCCGACCGCGAAGGTCGTCAGGTCCTACGAGGTGAACAAGTCCACCGGCACCGTCCGGCTCACCTGTCACCTCGGCCGGGTCGACCGCCCCCTCTACGTCCGGCTGCGCGGCACCGACGGCAACCGCTCCGCCGTCGGCCCGATGGGCGCGGCGGTCGACCCGGCCGGCCCCGCCATCGACGTCGTCGGTGACGCCGACCCGTGGCGCGACCTGTGGTTCTACTCCAACCCCGTATGGGTCCTGCCCTCATGACGCCGTACGCCCTCACCGTGGACGCGGGGGTCCGGGACCTCCGTGCCGCCGATCACCTGCTCCATGCGCTGGCCGCCGAACTCGCCCTGCCCGAGGGCACCTTCGGTTGCACGCACCTGGTCCGCGAGGGCCGGCCGAGGGTCGCCCTGTCCCTCGCGGTGCCGTCGCAGCCGCTCCTGAGCGCCGTCCGGGAGCGGCTGGCGGCCCGCGACCACGAGGTGACGCCCGGCATCCCGGACGCCATGGGCCGTGCCGTGCTCTACCCCGGCGCCACGGCCCTGACCGGCACCCTGACCGTCGCGGACGTGCTGGACCGCTCCGCGATCACCCGGGTGACCGTCCTCGGCGGGCCCGGCGAACCGGACCCGGCCACCCCGCTGGTGACACAGGACCACGTCCGCCCGCACTGGCACGACGGCGAGCTGGTCCTCACCGCCATGCCCGCCGTCGGCGGCACTCTCGTCCCCTTCGAGGTGCCCGACCCGACACCGTGCTGCGCGGACCACTGAGGCGGGGCGGCGGACACGCGTGAGGGCGGCCGGGCCATGAAGCCCGGCCGCCCTCACCGTCACGGAGCGGATCCCGCTCAGCGGGTCTCGGAGAACACGAACGAGAACTCCGCCGGCTCGGCGCGCAGATGGTACTGGGGCAGCGCGCCCGGACCGCACGACTGCGAGCCGATGCCCATCTGGCCGTGGTCGAGGTTGACCCACACCGTGTCACCGGCCCTGAGGTCGGTCAGGTGCTCGGCGGCGTCGAGCTGCTCGCTCGTCCAGCGCCGCGCGGTGAACCAGAACTCCGGGTAGCCGTCGATCCGCAGACCGCCGAGCTCCGCCCAGCGGACGTCGGGACGGGCCCCGTTCTCCTGGGGGCGGAGGTACGGGGTCTGCAATTCGTCGACCGAGGAGTGGTACCGGGTCAGCATGGACGCCGACTTGGTGTCGGGGTAACCCTCGCCGGGGCCGCCGCCGTACCACGTCACCGCGTCGGCCGAGGACAGCCCGAAGCGGATGCCGAGGCGGGGCAGCGGGACCGTCCAGTCGCCCTCCGGGGCCACCGACACGGTCAGCTTCAGCCGCGTCCCGTCCGACGTCCAGCGGTACGTCGTGCGCAGGCCGATCTCCCACGCCGCCGGTGCCACCCGGGTCCGTACCGTCAGCGCGTCCTCGCCCACCTCGACGGCGTCCAGGCGGTGGCGCATGCGGTGGAGGCCGAACTTGCGCCAGAGCGGGCCGTACTGCGGGTCCGGCTGCCAGTCCGCCCCGTTGTCGTTGTCGGTCGGCGCCCGCCAGACGTCGAGGCGAAGCCCGGTCACGTCGACGCCGCCGATCGTCCTGAGGGCGCCGGTGCGGACGTCGAAGGAAGCCGGGCCCAGGTAGATCAGCTTCTCGCTCGCCGTGGGACGGTCGCCCGGCACCACGGTCGGCGACGGGCGCTCCACCACCGGCAGCTGGGCCCACGCCACCTGGTGGTCCTTCCGGCCCCACGCGGTGTCCTCGGCCAGCAGCGCCCGTACGGTCCACAGCGCCTCGCCCGCCGGTCCGCCGGACGGCGGCTGCGGCAGCTTCACCTCGGCCGACTCCCCGGGCCGCAGGGAGGGCACGACCAGGGCGCCCGCTTCCAGCGTCTTCCCGTCGACCTGGTACGACCACTCGAAGGCCAGCTGCGACAGGTCCGCGAAGTCGTACGCGTTGCGCACCCGTACCGTCCCGGCGGCGCCGTCACCGTCGATGCGGACCGGCTCGACGACCTTCTTGAACTCCACCAGCCCCGGGGAGGGCGTCCGGTCCGGGAAGACCAGGCCGTCGCAGACGAAGTTGCCGTCGTGCAGCTCCTCGCCGAAGTCGCCGCCGTAGGCGTAGCCCAGCTCGGGGTGGGTCACACCGTGGTCGATCCACTCCCAGACGAAGCCGCCCTGGATCCGGTCGTGCGCCTCGAAGATCCGCTGGTAGTCGGCGAGGCCGCCGGGGCCGTTGCCCATGGCGTGGCCGTACTCGCACTGGATGAACGGCAGGCCGCGCCGCTTGCGGGTGCCGCCGTCGAGGCCCCGGCCGATGCGTTCGACCTCGGCGTGGTCGGCGTACATCCGGGAGTAGACGTCGGTGTCACGGCAGTCCCAGTCGCCCTCGTAGTGCACCAGGCGGGAGCTGTCGCGGCCGTGGATCCACTCGGCCATGGCGGTCAGACCGCGTCCGGTGCCGCACTCGTTGCCGAGGGACCACATCACGACCGACGGGTGGTTCTTGTCGCGTTCGACCATCCGGGCCGCCCGGTCCAGCAGGGCCGGGGTCCAGCGGTCGTCGTCGACAGGGTTGTCCCGCCAGTTCTGCTCGGTGAAGCCGTGGGTCTCCAGGTCGCACTCGTCGATCACCCACAGCCCGTACTCGTCGCACAGATCGAGGAAGGCGGGGTGCGGCGGGTAGTGCGAGGTGCGCACGGCGTTGATGTTGTGCCGCTTCATCAGCAGCACGTCCGCGCGCATGGTCTCCAGGTCGAGCGCGCGGCCCCGCTGCGGGTGCCACTCGTGGCGATTGACGCCCTTGAAAAGGACCGGCCGGCCGTTGACCTTGATCAGGCCGTCCTCCAGCACGACCGTGCGGAAACCGATCCGCAGCGGGACGCGCTCGCCCTCCGTGACCAGTTCACCGTCGTACAGCCGTGGCGTCTCGGCGGTCCACGGCTCGACCGGCACCGTCACCGGCTCGCCGGTCGCGACATCGATGTCCAGCCCGGGCACCAGGACCCGGCCGTCGACGTCGGAGTCGACGCGCAGGGTGCCGGTGCCGCCCACATGGTCGTAGGAGGCGTGCACGAAGAAGTCGAGGACGGCGCCCGCCGGGCGGTGCAGCAGGGTGACGTCCCGGAAGATGCCGGGCAGCCACCACTGGTCCTGGTCCTCCAGGTAGGAGCCCGCCGACCACTGGTGGACCCGCACCGCGAGGACGTTGCCCGTGGGTTTCAGCAGGTGTCCGACCGCGAACTCGTGGGCGAGCCGCGAGCCCTTGAACTCACCGATGTCCGTGCCGTTCAGCCAGACCCGGGCGCAGGACTCCACACCGTCGAAGCGGAGCACGGCGCCGCCGTCGGCGGGCCACCCCTCGGGCAGGTCGAAGTACCGCAGGTGGTCGCCGGTCGGGTTCTCGGTCGGCACCCGGGGCGGGTCCACCGGGAAGGGATAGAGGTGGTTGGTGTAGATCGGCGCCCCGAAGGCGCCGTCGCCCTGCAGCACCCAGTGCCCCGGCACGGACACCCGGGCCCAGTCCCCGGCGTCGTACCCCTCCTCGGCGAAGGAGTCGTCCTCGGCGTCGGCGGTCGGCGACAGCCGGAAGCGCCAGTCGCCGTTGAGGGACAGGGAGCGGGCGTCGGAGGACGCGTACCAGGCGCGGGGCGGCAGGGCCCCGCTGCCCGGTGACACGTCCTCGACGTAGTCCACGGACGAGGCGGCGGCGCCGGTGGTGCGGAAAGACATCGGTCTCCTTGCTGGTGTCCTAGCCCTTGATGCCGGTCTGCGCGATGCCCTGCACCAGCCAGCGCTGGAGGAAGAGGAACACGAACACCAGGGGCAGGATGGAAATGGCCGTGGCCATGAAGATCAGGTGGTAGGTGATGGTCTGGCCGGTCATGTAGTTCGAGAGCGCGACCTGGACGGTCCACGCGCTCGGGTCCTGGCCGATGACCAGGGGCCACAGGAAGGAGTTCCACCCGCTGATGAACGTGATCGTCGCCATGGCGGCGAAGAAGTTCAGCGAGTTGGGTACGACGACCCGCCAGTACGCGCCCATGTAACCGAGCCCGTCCACCCGTGCCGCCTCCTCCAGCTCCTTGGGGAACCCCAGGAAGTACTGCCGGAACAGGAAGCAGGTGAAACCACTGAAGAGGCCCGGGATGATGAGACCGCGGTAGGTGTCGATCCAGCCGAGGGACGAGACCAGGACGAAACTGGGCACGAACGTCACGGCGGTGGGGACCATCAGGGTGCCGAGGACGGCGTAGAAGACCTTGTTGGCGTGCTTGTACGGGATGCGCGCGAGACCGTAGCCGGCCAGCGAGCAGACCAGCAGGGTGCCGAGGGTGTGCAGGACGCCCACGACCGCCGAGTTCCACAGCGAGCGCGCGAAGTCGACCGACGGGTCGTCGAACGGCTTGCTGATGTTCCCCCACTGGATCTCGGAGGGGAACCACTTCCACTCCTCGCCGGTGATCTCCGGGTCCGTCATCAGCGCGTTGCGGACGATCAGATAGAAGGGGACGAGGAAGAGGAGCGCGGCGATGCCGGTGGCGACGTAGAGACCGGTCGAACCGATCACGCCGCCGCGGCGGACCTTGCGCGGCCCGGCCGGTGCCTGGACGCGTTCCGCCGGAGGTGTCGTCGTGGTGGTCACTTGGACTCCTCACCCCTTCCGAATCCCATGAGCTTGCCCTGGAGCAGGGTGACGAGGCAGATCAGCACGGTGAGGATCAGCGCGCCCGCGCTGCCCGCGCCGTAGTCCTGGCTCTCCCCGAGGGCCTTGTAGTACAGCTCCATGAGGGGCGGCCGGCCCCAGGTGGTCTTCGACAGCAGGTTGAAGAACTCGTCGAACGCCTGGTAGGCGGCCACCAGGAGCAGCAGGATCACGGCGGTGGAGGTCGCCCGCAGCTGCGGCAGGGTGATGTTCCAGAAGGTCTGCCAGCCGGGCTTCGCGCCGTCGATCGCGGCGGCCTCGTACAGCTCCTGCGGGATGTTCTGCAGGGCCGCGATGAAGAGGATCATGTAGAAGCCGGCCTGGAGCCAGAGCCGTACGGTCACGATGACCAGCCAGTACCACGGCGGGTCGGGGCTCGCGAGCCAGGCGGTGTTGTCGATGCCGAACAGGCCCAGCAAGGTGTTCATCAGGCCGAACCGGACACCGTTGAAGATGGACATCTTCCAGATGAGCGAGGCGGCGACATAGCTGACCGCCGTCGGCAGGAAGAACACCGAGCGGAAGAACGCCCGCATGAACCGCAGCCGGTTCACCATCAGCGCCAGCCCGAGCGAGGTCGCCCAGGTCAACGGCACGATGATCGCGGCGAAGACGGTGAAGGTGCCGAGCGAGCCCACGAAGTCCTCGTCGGTCAGCATCAGGACGTAGTTGTCCAGGCCGACGAACTTGTCGGGGGTGACGGTGAAGCGGGCTTCGAAGAACGAGAGCCACAGACTCCACAGGATCGGCGCGTAGACGAAGACGGCCAGGCCGATCAGGAACGGCCCCGTGAAGAGCCAGAAGTTGAGGGCGGGGGAGCCCCGCAGCCCCCGCCGCGGCTTGGCCGGAGCGGCCTTCGCCGGGGCGGGGCTGGAGACGCCGTCCTTGGTAATGGTCGACATGTCGTGGCTACCTGTCCGTCGGCCTATCCGAACAGCTTCTTCAGCTCACGGTTGACCTTGGCGTCGGCCTTCGTGAGCTCCTTGTCCGGGTCGGCGCCCTTGCGCACCGAGTTGGCCATGACGTCCTCCAGCGCGGTGATGCTCGCCTGGGTCCAGCCGATGTTGTCGAAGTGGCCGAACTCGTTGAAGAGCTTCACGCCCTCGGCGGGCAGACCCGACTTCAGCTTGTCGGCGGACTCGGCGATCGAGGTGCGCGGCGGGATGTGGAAGCCGTAGGAGAGCGCCCAGTCCTCCTGGTACTCCTTCTGGTCGATCCACAGCCACTTCACGTATTCCTTGGTCGCCTCGAGGTTCTTGCTCTTGGCATTGACGAACATCGACCAACCGCCGTTGTAGACCGACTGCTTGCCCGCGTCGCCGACCTTGGGGAACGGGAAGATGCCGAGGTCGTCGCCGAGCGCCTCCTGCATCTGCGGCATCGCCCACATGCCGCACCACTGCATCGCGGTCAGGCCCTGGTTGAGCGCGGCCGGGTCCCAGAAGTCGGTGGGCGCGTCGAGCAGCAGGTCACCGCTGGTGAAGAGCTTGCGCAGCTGCTTGAAGCCCTCGACAACGCTGTCGGTGTGGTAGGCGATCTGGTTCTTGTCGTCCAGGTGCTGCGCGCCGGCCGACCAGATCAGCGGGCTGATGATCGCGTGCAGGGTGTTGCCGAGGTAGGCGCCCTTGACCTTGTTCGTGGTCAGCTTCGCGGCGGCCTCGATCAGCTCCTCCAGCGTCTGCGGGACCTCGACACCGGCCTTCTCGAACATCGACTTGCGGTAGAAGAAGAACTGCGGGTCGTCGATCATCCGGATGCCGTATATCTTCCCGTCGACCGTGTGCGACTGGATGTCGGCCGGGTTGAAGTCGTCCTTGACCGGTTCGATCAGGTCGGTCAGGTCCGCCACCTGGCCGCTCTCGATCATCTGCAGCTGCGGGTGGAACTCGAAGCAGTCGGGGGCCTTGTCCGTGAGCAGCGTCGCGAACAGCTTGCTCTCGAAGTTGGAGCCGGTGATCCACTGCGTGGTGACGTTGGCGCCCTTGTACGCCTTCGCGTAGCGCTTGATGGCCTGCTCGGTGCCGGCCTCGCCGTAGGCGTGGAAGTACTGCGTCAGGGCCTTGCCCGAACCGGAGCCGCCGCCTCGGCCGTTGTTGCTGCCGCACGCGGCGAGACCGCCGGCGGCAGCCAGACCCAGCGCGGCCCGCAGTGCGGTGCGGCGGTCGAAGTTCCTGTTGCTCAGTGCCGACATGGTGACGTCCTTGTCTCGAGTACGGCTCCCGGCGCTGCGCCGGTGCATGGCTCTGCGGCTCAGTGCCAGTGGCTCAAAGAGGCTTGCGGAGCGGGACGTTAACCTTCGGCTAAGGCTTCGGCAAGGGGTTGAACGAAGTCTGTTCGAAGCGTTGTAGTCAGTTCGGGTGTTCGAACACCCCTGTTCCGGGGTGGAGTTGAGACGGGCACGAGGGCCGCCGGGTCAGGGTCCGGCGGCCCTCTGTTCACGGGGGTGGCACCGCCGTGAGCAGGCCCGATACCGGGCCGGCGCGGTGCGCACCCGTTCCCCTCACGACGCCGGCGCGGTACGGCTCCTCACCCGGGCGCCGCGCCGGCTGGGCCGCTGGCTGACGGACGACAGGGCCCCCTCGAGGGCGAAGGTCGCGGCACCCAGGCACACCGGGTCGGTCGGGATGGGGGACAGGACGATCTCGGCGGCGTCCAGCGGCCGGCGCAGCGAGTGCCGGGCCACGGCCTCCCGCACCTCCGCGAGGAGCGGTTCGCCGAGCGTGGCCGCGACCCAGCTGCTGAGCACGACCACCTCCGGGTTGAGCAGGTTGACGAGGTCGGCGATACCGGCCCCGAGGTAGCGGGCGGTGTCCCGGACGACCTTGAGCGCGACGGGGTCCCCGTCGGCGACACCCCGGGCGAGCGCGTCGATGGTCGCGGTCTGGTCCTCGGGGTGGAGCAGGGTGCTCCGCGGGCTCAGTTCCCGCAGGTGCAGCATGATCCCGGGCGCCCCGACGTACGTCTCCACGCAGCCGTGGTTGCCGCAGTGGCACAGCCGCCCGTCCAGCACGAGCGTCGTGTGCCCCCACTCCCCGGCGCTGTTGCTGACCCCCCGGTGCAGCCCGCCGCCCAGCACCAGCCCGGCGCCGACCCCCGTGCCGAGGTTCACCACGACGGCGTCGCCCCGGCCGCGGGCCGCGCCGAACCACAGCTCGGCGACCGCGCAGGCCCGCAACGGGTTGTCCAGGTGGAGCGGGTAGGCGATGTGCTCGGCGAGCAGGTCGAGCAGCGGGACGTCGTGCCAGTCCCAGTTCGGGGCGTACTCCGACACCCCGCCCTCCCGGTCCACCTGGCCCGGCACGCTCACCCCGACGCCGAGCACGCGCGCGCCCTCGACCCCGGCCTGTGTGACCACCGAGCCCACGGCCGCCGCGACATGGCCGACGACCTGCTCCGGCCGGCTCTCCCCGGGGCGCATGTCCTCGTCCGCGCGGGCCAGCACGTTCAGCGCCAGGTCGAACAGCTCGACCCGGACGTAGGTCTCCGCGATGTCGACGCCGATCAGCGCGCCGCCCGGGGCGTTGACGGCGACGAGCCCCCGCGGGCGCCCGCCCGCCGAGTCCTCGAAGCCGACCTCGGTGATCAGCCGCAGGTCGAGCAGCTCCCCGACCAGCGTGGCGACCGTCGCGAGGCTCAGCCCGGTGGCTGCCGCCAGCTCCTGCCGCGACGTGGGAGACTCGGCGATGATCTGGCGCAGCACCTCATAACGGTTCGCGGTGCGAATGTCGCGAGACGTGCGCTTCACCGACGACATGTTCTCCCCGATCCCTCCAGGCCATGGCCAGGCAGGCGGCCCCGGCGCGGCGCAAGGCTATGACTAGGAGGGACTTTCGACAAGGGGTTAGGAAAGGGGGTTTACAAAGTTCCCCCGACGGCCTCCGCCACCTGGCCGGAGAGCGACGGGGCGCCTCGGGCCCCAGGTGGGAGACCCGCCCCCGGTCCGGCTCAGTCGCCGAGCACCTCCCGGACGAAGGCGTTGCGGAACGTCCCCGCCGGGTCCAGTGCGTCCGCCAGCGCCCGGAATTCCCCCAGCCGCGGGTACAGCCCCCGCAGTACGGCCGCCGGAACCGTGAACACCTTCCCCCAGTGCGGGCGCGCCCCGAACGGCGCCAGCGCCTCCTCCACCCGCCCCACCACCGGCAGGACGGCCGCCGTGTCCGCGACCCACGTGAAGTGCAGCGCCACGGTGTCCCGGCCGTGGGACGGGCTGAGCCACTGCTCGTCGGCGGCGACCGTACGGACCTCGCACACCTGGAGCACGGGCGCGACCGCCTCCCGCAACCCGTCCAGCGCGCCCAGCGCCGCCGCCGCGTGCTCGCGGGGCAGCAGATACTCCGACTGGAGCTCCTCCCCGCTGCTCGGCGTGAACTCCGCCCGGAAGTGCGGCAGCCGCTCGTGCCACGGCCCGGGCACCCCCAGCTGCTCGGTGCAGTTCACCGCCGGCATCCCCGGCACCGGATGCGTCGGCCCGGCCGCCGGCTCGGCCCACGGGAACTCCCGCAACGGGCGGTCGGTGCGCCGCTTCACCCACACCTGGTCGAAGCCGGAGTGCCGCCAGCGGGTGAACAGGCTCACGCTGTACGCCGCCGCCGAGACGGCCGCGAGATCCAGCCCGGCCAGCGGGAGCGGGCCGTGGACGGTCTGGCTCACCTCGAAGGCCGGCTCCAGGTCGAGGGTGAGCGCCGTGACCACACCGAGGGCGCCCAGCGAGGTCACCGCCCCGCCGAACCGCTCGTCGTCACGCCCCAGGGTGAGCACCGAGCCGTCCGCGAGGACCAGCTCGACCTCGCGGACGGCCGCGGCGAGCGGCCCGTTGCCGTTCCCCGAACCATGGGTGCCGGTGGCCACCGACCCCGCCACCGAGATGTGCGGCAGGGAGGCCATGTTGTGCAGGGCGAGCCCGTGGGCGTGCACCGCGCGGGCCAGCTCCGCGTACCGGACGCCCCCACCGACCCGTACCGTACGGGCCGCCGTGTCCACCTCGATCACCGGCGGCAGCGCGGACAGCGACAGCAGCAGCCCGTCGGGGCCGGGCTCGGCGATCTCGTTGAACGAGTGCCCGCTGCCCAGCACCCGCACCCGTTCACCGCCCGCGACCAGGGCCCGCAGCGCGTCGACCGAGTGCGGCCGGTGCAGTTCCTTCGCGCTGTACGTGATGTTCCGCGCCCAGTTGGTCAGGGTCCCGGTCGTCATCCTGCAGTCCTCCCCGATGCGCGAGCCCCAGGGGCCCGATTCGATCGCGTGCCGTCGGCGCTCATCCTCCCTGCTCCTGGGAGCCCGTTGACCCCCTCGCGACCGCCCGCCTACGGTGTGAGAACGCTTACTGTCGCCGACTGCCGCCACCGGAAGGCCACTTCCTTGCCCGAGCGTCCCCGCGCCCTGCTCGCCATGACCGCCGAGAACGTTCCGCGGGTCTTCCCGCCGGAGGTGCTGTCCCGGCTGCGGGAGGCGGTGGACGTCGACCCCGCGCTGGTGGTCGAGCGCGCCGAGGACTTCACCGACCCCCGCGTCCGGCCGGTGCTAGAACGGGCCGAAATACTGATCACCGGCTGGGGCTGCCCCCGGATCGACGCGGCGGTCCTCGACACGGCGCCCGCGCTGCGGGCGATCCTCCACGCGGCGGGCTCGGTGAAGGGGTTCGTCACCCCGGCCGTCTGGGAGCGGGACATCACCGTCTCCACGGCCGCCGACGCCAACGCCCTGCCCGTCGCCGAGTACACGCTCGCGATGATCCTGCTCGCCGGCAAGGACATCCTCCGCCGGCGCGACCGCCTCCGGGCCGAACGCGACCAGGCCGGCTGGGGCCTCGTCCCCGGCATCGGCAATCACGGCCGCCGCGTCGGCGTCATCGGCGCCTCCCGCATCGGCCGCCGCGTCATCGAACTGCTGCGCCCCTTCGACCTGCGGGTCGGCCTCACCGACCCCTACGTCGACGAGGCGGGCGCCGCCGCCCTCGGCGTCCCCCTGCTCCCGCTCGACGACCTCCTGCGCACCAGCGACATCGTGACCGTCCACGCCCCCGACATCCCCGAGACCCACCGTCTCGTCGGCCGGCGCGAGCTCGCCCTCATGCCCGACGGGGCCGTCCTGATCAACACCGCCCGCGGCGGCCTCGTCGACCACGACGCCCTCACCGACGAACTGCGCACCGGCCGCCTCTCCGCGATCCTCGACGTCACCGACCCCGAGCCGCTCCCCGCCGACTCCCCGCTCCTCGACCTCCCCAACGCCTTCATCACCCCCCACCTCGCCGGCTCCCAGGGCAACGAGATCGCCCGCCTCGGCCTGGCGGTCACCCAGGAGGCCGAACGCCTGGCCGCCGGCGCCCCCCTGGCCCACGCCCTCGACCGGGCCGTCCTCGCCCGCACGGCGTGACCCCCGGGGCGGCCGCCCGCCCGGTTCCCCGTTCGCTCGCCCCCTCACCGAGCCGCTCGCCGGCCGCCGCGCGACCCGCTCGGGGCCCCCGCTCCCACCTCCGCGGGGCCGGAGGCATACCGTGAGGAGTCGAACGAGAGGAGAAACGGCATGGGCAGCCGCACCGCGCTGGTGGAGGACCTGATGGAGAGGTTCCCGCACGTGCCACGGGAAGCCGTCTTCAAGGAGGACCTGCTCAGGGGCGGCGTGGCCTTCGACGCCTCCGCCCTCAGCGACAACGAGGACGGCGAGGTCAAGCCGAAGTCGTACTTCATCTTCTCCTTCGACCACGGCACCCTGCCGGAACTGGGCGAGGCCGCCCTGCGCCGCCCGCCCGAGGAGATCATCCTCACCGGCGGCCCCTACGACCTGCGGCGCACCGTCGTCTCCGTACGGGTCAACCCGTCGTCGCCGTACCGCGTCGCGGCCGGTGACGACGGTCTCCTCGGCCTCTACCTCGACGGCCGCCGGATCGCGGACGTCGGCGTGCCGCCGATGCCCGAGTACTACCGGCACACCCTGTCCAACGGGAAGTCCGTGATGGAGGTGGCCCCCACCATCCAGTGGGGCTACCTCATCTACCTGACCGTCTTCCGCGTCTGCCAGTACTTCGGCGCCAAGGAGGAGTGCCAGTACTGCGACATCAACCACAACTGGCGCCAGCACAAGGCCGCCGGCCGGCCGTACACGGGCGTGAAGGACGTCGACGAGGTCCTGGAGGCGCTGGAGATCATCGACCGGTACGACACCGCGAAGACCTCCACCGCGTACACCCTCACCGGCGGCGCGATCACCAAGACCGTCTCGGGACGGGACGAGGCCGACTTCTACGGCCACTACGCCAAGGCGATCGAGGAGCGCTTCCCGAACCGCTGGATCGGCAAGGTCGTCGCGCAGGCGCTGCCGCTGGACGACGTCAAGCGCTTCCACGACTACGGCGTGAAGATCTACCACCCCAACTACGAGGTGTGGGACGAGTACCTCTTCAAGATGTACTGCCCGGGCAAGGAGCGCTACGTCGGCCGCGACGAGTGGCACAAGCGCATCCTCGACTCGGCGGAGGTCTTCGGCGCGCGCAACGTCATCCCCAACTTCGTCGCGGGCGTGGAGATGGCCGAGCCGTTCGGGTTCACCACGGTCGACGAGGCCATCGCGTCCACCACCGAGGGCCTGCGCTTCTTCATGTCGCACGGCATCACGCCCCGCTTCACCACCTGGTGCCCGGAGCCCACGACCCCGCTCGGCAAGGCCAACCCGCAGGGCGCGCCGCTGGAGTACCACATCAGGCTCCTGGAGGCGTACCGCGCGACGATGGACGACTTCGGCCTGTCCTCGCCCCCCGGATACGGCCCGCCCGGCCCCGGCAACGCGGTCTTCTCCGTCAGCTCCTTCATGGACAGCCTCCCGGCGGCCGACGAAGCGGCGGAAGGGGCCGCGGAAGAGGCCGCGGAAGAGGTTACAGTCGAGTAACTCCTGTGACCGTTTGAGCTGGACGGGACTCTCCTGCGTACAACTCCACAGCGGAAACCGACGTTCGGCACATCTGAACACGCGGCTTGTCAGTTGTGTGGGAAGCGTGAAAAGCTCGGGGCCGCCACAAGGTGGCCCCCTCAACTCCCTTGCCTCAAGGGCCAGTTGGCCTTTCTTGTGGACTTCCCCCCTCGCTCTGTGGATGCAGGAGACCCATGCCCGACCTGCCGAAGCCCCAGAACGCCGCCGAAGCCGCGCTGTTCTCGGAGTGCTGGGACGCGGTCCTGTCGTACGCCGATCTGTGCACCTCCGGTTCGAACGCGGCGACCCAACTGGCCACCCAGGCCTTCAGCAGCGGTATGCGGGAGGCCGAGGCCCTGGAGTACGAGGCGGGCGCCGGCCGCGGCGCCGGCCGGCGGGTCCTTCGGCTGCCCCGAATACCCTTCCTGCTGACCTGGGTCAGGACCACCGCCGCCACCTGGGAGTCGGGCGGGCAGGGCCACCGGCTCGACCCCGACCTGCGGCTGTGGCTCAACTCGGACAAGGCGTTCCGCTACGCCGGGCCGCCGCTGCACCGCCCGCTCGCCCTGCGCGCCCTCAGGGACATGCAGGAGCCCGACGCGGCGCTGCTGTGGCTGGCCGAGGTCGAGTCGCTGCCGCTGACCTCGGTGGCCCGCAGGCTCGGCCTGGACCCGGCCGTCGCCCTGGCCGAACTCGACCAGGTACGGAGCCTCTTCCGCGACCGGTGCCAGCGCAACCTCGTCGACACGCCCATGGACGCCGACTGCCGCAGCTACGCGCGGCTGCTGGACGCGGTCACGCGCTCGCCCGGCGCGGACACCCCCGACGACCTCTCACGGCACCTTGCCACCTGCGTGGAGTGCGCCGAGGCGGCCGCCTGCCTCGGGCTGCACGGAGGCGGCCTGCCCGCCGCCCTCGCCGGCGGTGTCATCGGCTGGGGCGGACTCGCCTATCTGGAGCGTCGTCGCCGGGCCGCCGAGGCGGGTCTCCTGCCCGGCCGCGCCGACGCCACCGGCACCGACCGGGGACTGTCGCCGGGCAAGGAACCCCGGCCGAGGATCGGCCGCACCGGGCTGCTGGCCGGCGCCGCCATCGTCTCCGTCCTCGCGCTCACCGTCTCCCTGATGCAGTTCGGCGACGACGACACGACCGTGACCGGGGGCGGAAGCACGAGCGAGTCGCCGGTGGCCCAGCGGGGCCCCTCCGTCCCGGACACCGAGCCCGACCCGTCCGGCGCCTCGTCGGGACTGCAGAGCACGACCCGCCCGCAGGAGACCGGCACGGACGGCGACGGCAGCAGCAGCAACAGCAACGAGGAACCCCAGGGCGACTCCTCGACGCCCGCGCGGGAGTCGCACGAGCCGGTCGAGCCCGACAAGCCGTCCGCCGCGACCTGCCACGTCCGCTACCAGGTCGACAACGAGTGGCCGGGCGGCTTCCAGGCCACCGTCACCGTCACCACCACCAAGGCCCTCGACGGCTGGCGTATCGGCTGGTCCTACGAAGGGGGCCAGCGCGTCACTCAGATGTGGGACGGCACGTTCGACCAGAACGGGACGCGCGTCACCGCCACCGCCGCCGACTACAACAAGACCGTCGCCAAGGGCGGCACGTTCGGCGTCGGCTTCCTCGGTGCCTGGGAGTACGACGCCAACACGACCCCCGACGACTTCACCCTCAACGGCCGCCCTTGCAAGACGGTGGACTAGCGGAGTGGCGAACTAGCGGACCAGCGGTGTCGGGGCGGGGGCCGAGGGCCGGGGGCCGGGGGGAGGGGCGGTCGGTGGGGATTCCCGGGGGCGGTTAAATCGGTTGACGGGTGACCGTCGGCCCCCGCTAGGGTGTGACCGTTCCGCGCCGCGGCCTCTTCGGCCGCCGGTGCCCATGACGAGTGAGACAGGAGGTGTCGACCGATGGCTGTCACGGTGACGAGCGCTGCCCTCATCCAGGAATCCATCCAGTCCACCTCCGTGGTCACCGGCTGACACTCACCCAACACCCCGCGGCGCCCCCGAAGGGCTCGCGCGGCCGCCGGGACCACCCTTGTGAAGGGTCTCCCTTGACTTTCTCCGGCTCTCCTTCCGGTTCCGCCTCCTCTCTCTCCGCTCTGGCCCCCTACGGCTGGGACGACGCCTGGGCGGACGCCTTCGCCCCGTACGACGCCGAGGGCCTGCTCGCCGGGCGGGTCGTCCGGGTCGACCGGGGGCAGTGCGACGTCATCACGGCCGACGGGCTGCTGCGGGCCGACACCGCGTTCGTCACCCCGCACGACCCGATGCGCGTCGTGTGCACCGGCGACTGGGTCGCCGTCGAACCCGCGGGCGACCCCCGCTACGTCCGCACCTACCTGCCCCGCCGCAGCGCGTTCGTGCGCTCCACCTCCTCCAAGCGCGCCGAGGGGCAGATCCTCGCCGCCAACGTCGACCACGCCGTCGTCGCCGTCTCGCTCGCCGTGGAACTCGACCTCGGCCGTGTGGAACGGTTCCTCGCGCTGGCCTGGGAGTCCGGGGCGCAGCCCGTGGTCGTCCTCACCAAGGCCGACCTCGTCCCGGACGCGGTGACGCTGGCCCACCTGGTGCAGGACGTCGAGACGGCCGCCCCCGGCGTCCCCGTCCTCACCGTCAGCTCCACCGCAGGCGAGGGCCTCGACGTCCTCCGCGCCGTCCTCTCCGGCGGCACCTCCGTGCTGCTCGGGCAGTCCGGCGCGGGCAAGTCGACCCTCGCCAACGCGCTGCTCGGCGAGGACGTCATGGACGTCCAGGCCACCCGCGACGTCGACGGCAAGGGCCGGCACACCACCACCACCCGCAACCTCCTCGCCCTCCCCGGCGGTGGCGTCCTCATCGACACCCCCGGGCTGCGCGGTGTCGGGCTCTGGGACGCCGAGACCGGTGTCAACCAGGTCTTCGCCGAGATCGAGGAGCTCGCGGCGCGCTGCCGCTTCCACGACTGCGCGCACGTCGCCGAGCCGGGCTGCGCGGTCCTCTCCGCCGTCGACACGGGCACCCTGTCCCCGCGCCGCCTGGAGAGCTACCGCAAACTCCTCCGCGAGAACCAGCGCATCGTCGCCAAGAGCGACGCCCGCCTGCGCGCGGAGATCCGCAAGGAGTGGAAGCGCAGGGGCGCGGAGGGCCGCGCCGCGATGGAGGCGAAGCGGGGCGGCCGACGCTAGCCGCCGGCCGGGAGACCGGCACCCCGCGTCCCTGAGGGGAGTGCCTCGCGCCCTGAGGGGAGTGCCTCGCGCCCTGACGGGAGTGCCTCGCGTCCTGGAGGGGACGGGCCCGGGCCCGTCCCCTCGGGGCGCGGGGAGCGCGCGGTCGCCCCGCACCCCCGAATGTCATGTCCGAATCCCGCCAGCCGTACCCTCCGCCGTCACGGAGACTGGACCTGTGCAGGACATCGACGAGGACATCGCCGAGGACATCGACGACACCAGGTACGAGGCCGTACGCAGCAGGGACGCCCGCTTCGACGGCACCTTCTTCTTCGCCGTCACCACCACCGGCATCTACTGCCGCCCCAGCTGCCCCGCGGTGACCCCGAAACGGCACAACGTCCGCTTCCACCCCACCGCGGCCGCCGCACAGCAGGCCGGGTTCCGGGCGTGCCGCCGCTGCCGCCCGGACACCACCCCCGGCTCCGCCGAGTGGAACGTCCGCGCGGACGCCGTGGCCCGGGCCATGCGCCTCATCGCGGACGGCGTCGTCGACCGGGAGGGGGTCGCCGGTCTCGCCGTACGGCTCGGCTACAGCACCCGCCAGATCCAGCGCCAGCTCACCGCCGAGGTGGGCGCGGGCCCCGTCGCCCTGGCCCGCGCCCAGCGCGCCCACACCGCCCGCGTCCTGCTCCAGACCACGACCCTGCCGGTCACGGAGATCGCCTTCGCCTCCGGCTGCGCGAGCGTCCGCCAGTTCAACGACACGATCCGCGCGATCTACGCCACCACCCCCACGGCCCTCCGCGCCGCCGCCCCCGGACGCGACACCCGCACCCCACGGGGCGACGGCACCCGCACCCCGCCGGGCGACGGCACCCGCCCCGGGCCCTCCGACGCCGACGGCATCCCGTCCGCCGGCATCCCCCTGCGCCTCGCCCACCGCGGCCCCTACCACTCCACGGCCCTCTTCGACGTCCTCGCCGCCGAGGCGGTCCCCGGCGTCGAGGAGATCAGCGGCCCCCGAGGCCACCGCACCTACCGCCGCACCCTGCGCCTGCCGTACGGCACCGGGATCGCCGAGGTGGACGAAGGTCGAGACCAGGGCACCGGCGGCCGAGGCCGCACGAGGCCGTCGCCCGGCCGGCCCGGAGGGCACCCCGGCGGCTGGCTGGACGCCCGCCTCCACCTCACCGACCCCCGCGACCTCACCACCGCCGTCCAGCGGCTGCGCCGCCTCTTCGACCTCGACGCCGACCCCTACGCCGTGGACGAGCGCCTCGGCGCCGACGACCGGCTCGCCCCGCTCGTCGCCGCCCGGCCGGGCCTGCGCTCACCTGGCGCGGCGGACCCCGAGGAGTGCGCGATCCGGGCCCTGGTCGGACCCGCGGAGGCCGAGCGACTCGTCCGCGCGCACGGCAAGACCCTGGACGCCCCGCACGGGACGCTCACGCACCTCTTCCCCGAACCGGCCGCCCTCACCGGCGCCGACTCGGGCGGCCCCCTCCGCGCGCTCGCCACGGCCCTCGCCGACGGCACCGTCCGCCTCGACGTCGGCGCCGACCGCGACGAGGCCGAGGCCGCGCTGCTCGCCCTGCCGGGGATGGACCCCCGTACCGTCGCCGAGATCCGCACCCGCGCCCTCGGCGACCCCGACGTGGCCCCGCCGGGCACACCCCTTCCCGACGCATGGCGGCCCTGGCGCTCGTACGCCCTGCGCCACCTACGACCAGACCGGTGTCGACGAGGAGTTCAGCCGTGAGTTCAGCCGTGAGTTCAGCCGTGCGTTCCGGGCAGCGGACGTACTACACCACCGTCGACAGCCCCGTCGGCCCCCTCCTCCTGACCGCCGACGAGTCCGGCGTGCTCACCTCCCTCTCCGTCCCGGAGCAGAAGGGCGGCCGGGTCCCGCTGGCGGACTGGCGGCGCGAACCGGCGCCCTTCCGGGAGGCCGAGGAACAGCTCGCCGCCTACTTCGCCGGGGAGCTGAAGGAGTTCCGGCTGGAGTCGCGCGCCGAGGGCACGGAGTTCCGGCAGCGGGTCTGGGCCGCCCTCGACGACGTCCCCTACGGCGCGACCACCACGTACGGCGCGATCGCCTCCCGCATCGGCGCGCCCAGGGCCGCCGTCCGGGCCGTCGGCGGAGCGATCGGCGCCAACCCGCTGCTCATCGTCCGCGCCTGCCACCGCGTGATCGGCGCGGACGGCTCCCTCACGGGATACGCCGGCGGCCTCCACCGCAAGCGCCTGCTCCTCGGCCTGGAGGGAGTGCTCGGGGCCGCGGGCGAGGACGACCGTGGAACTCCCTAGCCCGGCGCTCTGGACGGACCCGCACGCCTGTGCTCGGGTCCGCCCACACCACGCGGGCATACCGGCGCAGCGACTCCGCCGGGGCTCGCCTCAGCGGCCCAGCACCGCCCCGATCCAGGCCCCCGCGATCAGCAGGCAGGCGAACAGCTCCGCGAGCACGCTGGAGCCCCCCGACCGCATGGCCGTGCGCACGGCTGCCACCGCCTCGCCGTGCCGGCCGAGCCGGAGCCGTTCGGAGAGGTAGATCCCGCCGAGGAAACCGGGGATCGCGCCGACCACCGGGACGAGGACGAACCCCAGGAGCGCCCCGACACCGGCGCACACCGCCATTCGGGGGGATGCGCCGCTCAGCTCCAGGCGCCGGGGAGGCAGCATCCAGCGGACCGCCCGGGACAGCAGCAGCACGGTCGTGGAGCCGACGAGCACCCACCAGGCGACCGGGCGGGGCTCCTGCAGCGCCCACCACATGACCCCGGCCCACACCAGCAAGGACCCCGGTACGCCGGGCACCAGCACTCCGCACAGGCCGAACAGTACGACCACGCCGGCCAGCAGGAGTTCCCACACTCCCATCTGCCCAGAGTGCAGGACGGCACGAGAAAGCGCAGGTCAGAAAGGCTGGCCCGGCACGGGCACGGGCCCCTGCGGCACGCTCCGCGGGGACAGGGCGACATCGGTGTCGCCGCCCGAGGTCCGCCGGTCGCGGGGGAAGGCCCTCCGATCCCTCGACTCCCTGGTGTCGCACCGGAGTTCGACGGGTAATCCGACACGCCGTACGGTCGTCGGCTCTGCGGACTGATTTTCCGGATGCCCCGTTTTCATACGGCTGTTGAGGTGGACAATTAGGGGCATGAGCCAGCAGGGGGAGAGGCCGACCGGTCATGAGGACGACTGGTGGCGGCAGTTGTACGACGACGCCAGCGGGGACACGGGCCCCTCTGTCGCGGCTGATTCCCTCGACGACCGGTTCGCCTCAGCGGCGAACACGGTCGCGAAGCGGCCGACGTCCCCGTCGAACGGGCCGAACAACTCGACCAGCGCGAACGGGCCGAACAGCCAGAACAACGGTTCGAACGGCCAGAACGGGTCGGACGTGCCGAGCCCGCCGACCGCGCAGCGCGCCCCGGGGGCGGAACCGGATGGCCCGAGCGGTACGGGGCGGCGGACGCGGGGCACCGGCCCCGGAAGAGCCGCCGCCACGGGTTCCACGAACCCCTGGCTCCCTTCGGCCCCCTCGGCCACCGGCTCCCTTTCGGACAGGGTCCCGCCCCAGGGATCCCCCGGCAACCCCGTACGCGACCCTGCCCGCCCCTCCGAGCCGCCCGCCCCCCGCCGGCTACCCGACCCGAGCCCGCCCTCCGAGCCGCCCGCTGCTCCCCAGGTCGCCGATCCGGCCCGGCCCTCCGAGCCGCCTGCCGCTCGCCGGGTAGTCGACCCGGCCCCGCCCTCCGAGCCGCCCGCCGCTCCCCAGGGCGCCGACCCCGCAGCCGACGCCCTGCGCCGCAGCGGCCTGACTCCGCAGCCGGCGCCCTGGGAAGCACCGTCCGCCGGGTCGCCACCGGCCGATCAGCCCTCGTCCGCCCCATCGCCCCCCGCCGACCGGACACCGTCCGCCGAGCGGCCCGCGTCCGCCGAGCGGCCCGCGGCTGCCGTGCGGCCCCCGTCCGGTGAGGATCCTCCCTCCGCTGAGCAGCCTCCTTCCGCGCAGGCGCCTGGGCCGGACGTCTTTCCGCCAGGGCCTAGGCCCCCCGGTTTCCGCGCGGCTCCACCGCGTGGCGGCCCAACCGGCGAGGCAGCAGCCCCTGGAGGCAGCGCGGGCTCACCGCCGAGGACCGGCCCGCTGCCCAGCGCGGCCTCCCCGTCGTCGCGTCCGTCGCGGCCCCCGCGGTCGTCCGGCTCGCTGTGGCCCCCGGGGCCATGGGCGCGCCCGGGCGGCCCCACCCGCTCCGGAACGGGCCCGTTGGCCCCCACCCCCTCGCCCGGCCGCCCTCCGGCTTCCGGCCTCCCGAACGACCCACGACGAGCGGGCGACCCACCCACGGCCCCACCCCGGCCGCCCGCAGCCGGCGCCGGCTCCGGTACGGAAGCCGGCGACGGTACGGGCACCGGAGCCGGTACGCGAGCCGGAGCCGAGCCCCCTTCAGAGCAGCCCGCCCCGCACGGCACACCCCTGCCTCCACCCCACGCCCCTGCCCCGCCCCCACCGAACGCCCCCGTCCAGCCCGCGCCGAGCGACGCGCTCCCGCCCCCACCGAACGCCCCCGTCCAGCCCGCGCCGAGCGACGCGCTCCCGCCCCCACCGAACGCCCCCATCCCGCCCGCTCCGTCGACGCCGCCCAACCCCCCGCCAGCCGCCCCGTCCCCAGCGAGCGACGCCCTTCCGCCCGCGCCGTCGACCCCGCCCGACCCCCCGTCGGCCCTCACCCCACCCCCCACCACCCCCTCCCCGGCGGACTCGGGAGTGGCGCCGCCCCCCTCCTCACGTCCGGTTCTCGGTGTCTCGGCCGGTACCGCGGTGCCCGCCGGCCCTCCCGCCCCCGAGCCCTCCGACGCGGGGCCCGGCGCGGAGGTGGACCCCCGTACCTTGCAGGCACAGGAGGTCCGGCTGGTCACCGGGAGCCAGCCGGTCCACGTGGACTACGTGGGGTCCGGGCCGCCCACGTACGACGCCGAGCCGACCGCGCTGCCGCCGGCCGACCCGGACGACCTCGGTGATCTGGTCGCCGACACGGTGCTGGACGGCGCACGTTGCGGGGCCAGTACGCTTCGTGCCGTCTCGCTACGAGGGGACTCCTCGCGTTACCGGGGCGAGCCGCGCCGGGACTCGCTGCTCACCGCCCGGTTCGGCGTGGGCGAGCAGGCGCTGGTGCTGGTGGCGACGGCGACCGGGGTCCGGGCGACGCCGGGCGCGCACCGGGCGGCGGCGGAGGCGTGCCGTTGGATCGGGCAGGCGATCGGGCGCAGCCACGCACGCCTCGTGGAGGACATCAGGGCCGCCCGGCGCGGCGAGCTGAAGTCGGGACTGCACCGGCTCACCGACCGCAGCCTCGGCAGACTGCGCGCGAGCGCGGTCGAGCAGGGGCTCGACCCGGAGGAGTACACCGCGAGCCTGCGCTGTCTGCTGCTCCCGGCCGACCCCCGGTGCCGTACGCGCGTGTTCTTCGGGGTCGGGCCGGGCGGACTGTTCCGGCTGAGGGGAGGGGAGTGGCAGGACATCGAGCCGCGGGTCGCGGAGGCCGCCGGCGCCCCGGTGGTCGGATTCGGCTCCCTGCCGCACGAGACCCCCGAGGGCGACCGGCTCACCATGGACCTCGGCATCGCGACGCCGCCGAGCCCGTACGAACCGGCTCCCGCGCCGCCCCGTGAACCCTTCCGGTTCCGCGCGTCCGTGGCCCGCGAGGGCGACGTCCTGCTGCTGTGCACTCCCGGGCTCGCCGAACCCCTGCGGGGTGAGGAGGCGCTCGCCGACCACCTGGCGGCCCGCTGGCGCACCGCCGAGCCACCCGGCCTCGCCGCCTTCCTCGCCGACACCCAGGTCCGCGTCAAGGGCTACGCCGACGACCGCACGGCCGCGGCAGTCTGGGAAGCATGAGACGGCCGGGAAGCCGCCCCCGCCCGTCCGAAGGCGGGTCGAGGGGAGTGCGTGAACCCGGCGGGTGCGGGTAGGCGGTGGTCCGCGTGCGCCCCTCATGGGCGGTGGCCGGTGTCAAGTCGTCGTATCGGACGGTCGGTTGGCCTGTACCAGCGCTCGATTTCAGCCAATGAACATCATCGTCGTCGAGCCGCCCCCGTCCGTCGCTGGTGCGGGGCCCGTCCGCCCGTCGCGTGCCGTTGCGACACGGCCGGATCTCCAGCCTCACGTGGGGGGTTGGTAAGGGCCGCGGGGTCCGGTACCGGCCTCGCGGCCGCCGGCGCGGCGCCGGGTTCGTCGCCGTGTGAGGTGGTTTTCCGGGGAGGGAAGCGCTGTCTTCCGGTACGGATGGCTGGCTTGACCCTGTGCGTTTGAAAGCGCACGGACGGTCGTTGACGATTCGGCATGAGTGCCGCGATCCGGACCGGGCAAGGATTCCCGTGTACGTGTTCGAGCAGGAGGGGAATCGGTCATCGGCGCGTGGGCGGGGGTCATGAAGAGGCAGGCGCGAGGAGGCGGTCCCGTGGCGATCGGGGCGTCCTCGACGGAAACGGTGGAGGAAGAGACCGACGATGTGCCGGCGCAGCCCTGTGCCGGTCAGCTCAGGCGCAGACTGGGGCGGGCGGATCTCCGGGCGGTGCCCGAGTCCCGCAAGGCCCTGCGGGAGCTGTTGCGGCAGTGGGGGCGGCCGGGCAGATCGGAGATCGCGGAACTGCTCACGAGTGAGCTGGTCACCAACGCGCTGATCCACACCGACGACGACGCGGTACTGACCGCCACGGTCTCACCCCGCGGACTCCACGTGGAGGTGCGGGACTTCGTGGCCCGCAGGCCCAAACCGAGGATGTCGCAGACCGACGAGAGCACCCATGGTCGCGGTCTCCTCCTCGTGCAGTCCCTCGCCGACTCCTGGGGCGTACGGTCGCACGGGGTGGGCAAGTCGGTCTGGTTCGACCTCGACGGCGGCCTCACCTAGGCCGCCCGGCACGCCCTCTCGCCGCACTTTCTCCCGCGGAGATCCATCAGAAGGACCCTGGTGCTGTGACCGGGATGGTTCGCCGTGACCGGAAGGCGGCTTGTGGGGCGAGCGCACGCGAAACGGCTGGTATTACTGGGGGATGCAGGAAGAGACCGCACGCTCCGCGATCGACACGTTCATCTCCGCGTTCAACGCCTCGAACGACAGCTATGTGACTGCCCTGCTCTCCCAGGCCCTGACCTCGGACGTGGTCTTCTGGGGACCGTTGGGGCGCAGCGAGGGAATCGCGGCGGTCGAGCGGTTCGTGCTCGACATCCGGCGCCACCCGGCGGGGACCGGCACGATGGTGCGCTGCTCAGCGGTGGACATGCCTGACGAATGGGCCCGGTACCAGTGGGTCTTCACCACGCCTGATGGAGGCCCCCGTCTGGCGGGAACGGACGTCGTCCATCTGCGACGGAGCCTCATCGACCAGATCATCGTCTTCGCGGGGGAGATCGAGCCGTTCGCCTCCTGAGTCAGCCTTCTGTCGCTGTCCTTCACGAGCAAACGGACAGGGGCGCGGCTGATGCCGCGCCCCTGTCCGATGGTGTGGTCCGGATTCAGCCGAACTGCTGCTCAAGGTCCTTGAGCTTCCGCTCCAGCGAGTCGAGCCGAGGCAGGGCCATTGTGTCGTCCTCCGCGGTGAGGTCCACGGTGATCGACTTGTCAGAGCCGTTGCGCACGGGCTGCAGGGAGGGGCGGGTACGCACGGGCAGGGGCTCCGGCGCCGATATGGCAGGCTCCGAGACCGCCTGGGCCGGGACGCGCTCCACGGTGGTGTCCACCTGGCGCTGGCCGCCGCCACCGCCGCCGCCACGGCCGGGCAGACCCCGGTGGCCACGGCTGATCGCCTTGAGGTGAGCCCGCTCCAGACGCTCCTGCTCCCGCTTGCGCGCGCGGGTCTCCTCCTTGAGGCGCTTGTCCTCGCGCACCTCGTCCACGGCCTCGTCCAGGCTGCGCACGCCCTCGAGGAGCATCAGCGACCACGCCTTGTACGTCTCACGCGGAGCCCGCAGCCAGCGCACCACACGGATCTGCGGCAGCGGACGCGGCACCAGGCCCTGCTCGCGCAGCGCCGCCCGGCGGGTCTGCTTCAGCGCGCGGTCGAACAGCACCGCGGCGGACAGGGACATGCCGGCGAAGAACTGGGGAGCACCGTCGTGGCCGAGGCCACGGGGCGCGTGCACCCAGTTGAACCAGGCCGCGGCGCCCGCGAACGTCCACACGAGTATGCGGGAGCCGAGAGCCGCGTCACCGTGGCTGGCCTCGCGGACCGCGAGCACCGAGCAGAACATGGCGGCGCCGTCCAGGCCGAACGGAACCAGGTACTGCCACCCATTGGTGAGGCCCAGGTTCTGTTCACCGAACCCGACCAGGCCCCGGAAGGAGAGGGCCGCGGCGACCGCGGCACAGCAGAAGAGAAGGATGTAGGAGGCCGTGCCGTACAGGGCTTCCTTGCGCCGGCGGCGCTCCTCGCTGCGTTCCCACGAATCCTCGGTCTTAGCGTGCTCCCCGGAGCGCTTGCCGCGCGCGAGCACCGCCACCGCCGCCAGCATGCCCAGGAGCAGTACGGCGCCCGGAAGCAGCCAGTTCAGCGATATGTCGGTCAATCTCATCAGGGGTCCCTTGCATTGGGATAGGGCGTAACGCCCGCCATAGTGGCCCAATCCTCGCGACCCTCAGGGGATTTCGGGGCAAGAGACCGCCAAGGAAGTGCAATGAGTGACGCCAGGCGGCATTCTGCTCGAACTACCGCGCGAGGGACGGGAGTTGAGTGCGAGTGAGATTACCCGTTCGAGTGGTTCCACGGAAAGTTCCCGCGATGCGTGAGGAATTTGTGAACCACCTGTAACCCAACGAGGTTCCCACCCGGAGTGGATCTTACGGCACATGCCCCCGGCGATCGCCGGGGGGTCCCGGTGTGCGTTCGGCGGACGAGCCGTCAGGTCGCCGTGGCCGCCGTCAGCTTGACGATCCGTTCGGTGTCGCAGGTGCGCGGGCAGGTGACGCAGGTGTCCTCCGGGGCCAGCGTGTAGTACATGCAGCAGCTCGCCCGCTCCCGCGTCGACAGCGGTTCCCCGCCCGGCCCGGTCAGGTCACGGAAGCCCGCGGACCCGACGTACGGCGGGGTCGCGCCCGGCAGGAGCAGCTCCAGCTCACGACGGCAGCGCTCCCGCTCGTCGGGGCCGAGCAGTTCGGCGATGTACCAGACGCCCTCCACGACCTCGTCGGTCGCCATGCCCCACAGGGCCCGTCCGCGCCGCCGCATCCGCGGGCCGAAGCCGCCGAGGACCGGTTCCATGTGCTCGGCGAAGGCTGCCCGCACCTCGGCCCGCAGCGCCTCCTCGTCCGGGACCACACGGGCGCCGGGCGCGGCGGCGGCCGGATCACCGGGCAGGCAGCTGAACGTTTCGCCGCGGACCGCCAGCCGGCTCCGCTCCCGTTGGAACGCCACGTGCTCCGCCGGGAAGCGCGGCACCCGGCGCTCCAGGAACCAGGGGACGGTGAAGAGGAGGCAGGCGTACCAGGAGTAACGGTGCAGGCCGAAGGCGGCCACGACGTCCGGGCGCCCCTTCCGCCCGTGGTCCCTCAGGATCTGGTCCTCGTCCCACGCCAGGAACGCGTCCAGCTCGGCGCCGCCCGCGGCGAGCCCGGCGGCGCCGACCCATCCCTCACCTTCGGGCAATGGATCGGCGAGGGAGAGTTCTGTCACGCTCATCACGGGCAGGACCTCGGTCAGCCGCGTGTAGGCGGCCGTCAGGGGTGACGTGCGCGGAGTGGGGGCCGGTGCCGGTGCGGACAGGGGCATACGGAGACCGCCGTTTCACCATCGCTGCCAGGTAAGGCTTACCTTAGCCGAGCCCTACCCCAGGTGGTCCGGGTTTGAACTGAGGGCATGTGCGCCTATGGTGCTTAACGACCGGTAACAACCCCAGTAGTGACCAACCGCCCCAGGGTGCCGGTGGCCGTTACCGGCCGGCCGCACCGCCCGGCACACCCGACACACCCGTGACCCATGACTCGGCTCGGAGGAGGACCTGTGGACCAGGCCGGACCGCGTTCGCGCCAGGCCCCTGCCGCGAGTGCGCCGGACGCCGTCCGTCCGGCCACGGCCTACCGAGTGCCCGCGCAGCCGGGAGTGACGGACGTCGACCGGGAGCGGGGCCTCACCGCGGACGCCGCCGGGAGCGTCGGCCGCCGCGACACCGGCCGCGGTGATGCCGCGCCGACTGGTGAGGCGGGCCGACGCGACGCCGTGCCGCCCGCCGGTGCCGCCCGTGGTGAGCACACCCACAGTGAGACGCCGATCCCCCTCCCTCGCAGTGGCGGGACCCGGAACGAGGCAGGGCCTGACGGGCTCCGCCCCCCGGGGCGCCCCGTCGTGCAGCGGGCCTCCGTGCGCGGTCAGATCCTGGACGCGCTGCGGGCCGCGCTGGCCGCCGGTGAGCTGACGCCCGGCGAGGTGTACTCGGCGCCCGCGCTCGGCGAGCAGTTCGGGGTCTCGGCGACCCCGGTCCGCGAGGCGATGCAGCAACTGGCGATCGAGGGCGCGGTCGAGGTCGTACCCAACCGCGGCTTCCGCGTCGTGCGGCGCGGCGCCCGGGAACTGGCCGAGCTGGCGGAGGTGCGGGCGCTGCTGCAGGTGCCGGTGATCCTGCGGCTCGCCCGGACACTGCCGGCCGACCGGTGGGCCGAGCTGAGGCCGCTGGCCGAGGAGACGGCGCGGGCGGCGTCCTCCGGGTGCCGGGCGACGTACGGGGAGGCGGACCGGGCCTTCCACCGAAGGATGCTGGCGCTGGCCGGCAACGAGCAGTTGGTGCAGCTCGCGGACGACCTGCACCGCAGGAGTCAGCTGCCGCTGACCGCCGGGCCCGCCGGGACCCGGATCGAGCTGATGGCCGACGCGGCGGAGCACATCGCACTGCTGGACGCGTTGGCCGCGGGGGACCTCGAGGCCGTGGAGTGCCTCATGGGGAACCACTTCGGTGGAGCGGTCTAGGCCCTGTCGTCAAATTCCCACCTACCCCGCGACGCCATGCACGCGCTCTCGACGCACCGGGCCCCGACCCGAGTACGTCCAGTACACGGGT